>JAFTLJ010000080.1 GCA_017456005.1 Clostridia bacterium
ATAGGGGTATGGGCTTTGCCCTGTGCCTTTGTAATACAAAGGCGAAACTTGCGATAAACAGAAAGATAAATAAGATTACATTGACAAAAGGAGATTGAATTATGTATTTCAAAGGAGATATTATTATTACTGACCCCATGTACGTTATAAAATCTGGGGATGACTGGCACCGTTGTGAATACGGAGAAAATCTTGAAGAACTTCATATTTGCACCTATATAACCTCTGCGCATGGGGATGAAATTGGATCCGATGTCGTTTCTTTAGATACATCTAAAAAACTTGGTGAGTTCTGTTCCGATTCCTGCATGGTTTCTATTATGTCGCTTGCCGAAGTAAGAGAATACAATCCCGAATTTGATAAGAAGCTTGGAAAGCATTGCTACACCATTATCAAAAATTTTGAGGGCAATGTTAAGGTGCTTGAAATGGAAGAGGATGATGGTACAGACCAAAGATTATACTTTGTTGGAAAAGGAAATATAAACTTTAGAACAGATTTCTTTGGGAAATAATACCGAACTGAATAAAGCGAACCCCCGACAGACCGTTAAAATCTGTTGGGGGTTGTTTATTTGTTTTTGCGGAACAATTTTTACTCGTAGGGGAGACCTGTGGTCTCCCGCGGGCGAACACAGTTCGCCCCTACGGTGCGGGGCGGTTCAATTTGTAAAAACTCTGCCGTCCTATTTACTTTTTGCCGTTTTTATGGTATAATCTAACTAATCGATAAACTTGAATTTGACGAAAGGAGTTATCTCATGAGCAATATAATCGGACAACTAACAGATAGTGAGTTTCTTTACCTCCAGCCGTGGTTTTACAATAACAAATTGGCTTTAAGATGTGAGTTGGGAATTGGCGAAGACGATTACATGGAGAATGCTTTCTCCAGAGCTATACAAATTGCAAATGTTTTGTTTGCAAACAGAAAAATTGATGTAGCGTTTTTTCATCAATATTTTGATTCCGATGGCTCCGTGCATGTTGCTGGAGATTTTACATTGAAGATTGCTGAAAAAGTTAACCTCAACAAAAATTTACTTATTGCTGTGGGTGATATTGATGATGATATATCTGCTGTAATAAGATGCATTTCATACGATATTGATTTCACTACCCTGGAAAGCATCTTGAAAAGTCAAATATATTGCCAAGTCAATCCGTTGGTAAGCTTTGTTTCTCTGGAAAACCAGTGCGTTTTTTCCGTTTACGATGATAGAGGCTGCGATATAGTGTTTTTCAGCAATGAAAAATATAAAGAGTTTTACATAAAATTGGAGAAATATTTCTTGGATTATGACCGAGAAAAAATGAGAGAGACATTTGAGTCGATATAACTTTTGTCAATTAGATAAATTCCAATTTGTCGAACAGAATAAAGTAACACCCGACAGACTTTTTTTGAAAATCTGCCGGGGTTAATTATTTGTTTTCTGCGGAGCAATTATGCCTTTTTGGACCGTCGAGGACGCCGGTCCCTACAAGGAGAAATCAAACTTCCTTATGAGAACCTGCCTTTTTGGAGGCGTTTTTGAAAATCTTCTTGTTCACATAAAAAGACACAGCAAAATGGGGAAGAATATGGCGGGGATATAGTCCATAAGCTTTAGCTTGGTTATGCCGAGCATATTGAGCGCGATGCCGACGATGAGAAGCGAGCCTACAGCCGTCATTTCCGCTATCATATACGCCGTGAGCACCTCGCCGAGCGCATATGAAACAAGCGTGATTACACCTTGATAGATGAAGAGCGCGGGGGCGGAAAGGTATACGCCCGCGCCCATTGTGGAGGCGTAGATTATGGAGCTTACAAAGTCCAGCACGGATTTAGAAAAAAGTATGGTGTTATCGCCGTTTAAGCCCGACTGTATAGAGCCCGTGACAGTCATCGCGCCAACGCAGAAGAGAAGGAAGCTTTGCACAAAAGCCGCGCCGAAGGTGGATTTGCCATCGCTGTTTTTGGAAAATTTCTTTTCCACCTTTTCGCCCAGACGGTGTATCTTGCCGTCGAGGTCGAGAAGCGTGCCAACAATAGTGCCGAGCACCATGGAAATTATCATAACAAGCGGATTTGTGCATTTGAGCGTGCCCTCCACGCCTATGTACAGCACGCAGAGCCCAACGCCCAGAACGAGCGCATCGCCGAGCTTTTTGGGCAGCACTTTTTTGAAAAGCAGGCCTACCGTCGCGCCGAGTATGACGGCGAGCGTGTTTACGATTGTACCGAGACCGAACATAATAAAATTCTCCTATCTTTCTTGAAAAACAAACTTATTTTAGCACCCCAGCGCTTAAAAATCAACAAAAACATGAACAAATTGTGCATTTTTTCGCAAGTTTGCGATTTTCGTTGACATAAAGGCAAAAAAACGATAAAATTATAATATATAAACGCTTTTGCGGAGGAATTTTTATGGAAATAACGGTAAAAGATATACTTGCGGCGACAGACCACACACTGCTTTCGCCGAGCGCGAGATGGCACGATATAAAGCAGGTTATAGACGACGGAATAAAATATAAAACGGCTTCCGTTTGCATACCGCCGTGCTTTGTGAAAAAAGCGGCGGAATACGTGCGCATAAGCAAGCGCGGCAAGGTTAAAATATGCACTGTCATAGGCTTTCCGAACGGGTATAGCAGCACAGAGGTAAAATGCTTCGAGGCAGAGCGCGCCGAGCGCGACGGAGCCGACGAAATAGATATGGTCATAAACATCGGTATGGTGAAAGAAAAGAGATATGCCGACGTTTTGGAAGAAATAAACGCCGTTTCCGACGCGTGCAGATATTCTACGCTTAAGGTGATAGTGGAAGCATGCCTGCTCACGGAGGAGGAAAAGGTTAAAATGTGCGACGTTGTTTCCGCTTCGCGCGCGCAGTATATAAAGACGTCCACGGGCTTTTCCGCAGGCGGCGCGACGCTTGCCGATGTAGAGCTTTTTGCAAAGCATATGCGTGGGCTTACGCGCATAAAGGCCGCGGGCGGCATAGCGAGCCTGGAGGATGCTGCGGCGTTTTTGAGGGCCGGTGCACACAGGCTCGGCACGAGCAGAATAGTAAAGATAGTAAAACAGATGGAACAGGAAACAGGAGGAAATGAAGATGGCAAAATATCCGACACCGCATATTAACGCAACCCCGGAGGATTTCGGCAAGACCGTGCTTATGCCCGGCGACCCGAAGCGTTCGGCTTACATTGCAAAGACATTTTTTGAAAACGCACGCCTTGTAAACGACGTGCGCGGCGTGCAGGGATATACGGGGTTTTACAAGGGAGAAAAGGTGAGCGTTATGGCAAGTGGCATGGGTATGCCCTCTATAGGCATATACAGCTACGAGCTTTACAACTTTTTCGATGTGGAAAACATCATCCGTATAGGATCTGCCGGAACGATAGATAAAAACGTGAACATACGCGACATTGTTTTTGCTATGACCACGTCCACAAACTCCCGCTTTGGCGAGCAGTACGGCTTGCCCGGTGTGTATGCGCCCTGCGCAAACTTCGAGCTTCTTACCACGGCGGTGGAGGAGGCAAAAAAGCTCGGCGCCACCTGCCACGTGGGCAACGTGCTTTCTGCGGATACGTACTATGACGACGACCCGAACGTGCTGGATAAGTGGCACAAAATGGGCATTATGGCGGTGGAAATGGAGGCGGCGGCGCTTTATATGACGGCGGCGCGCGCAGGTAAACGCGCTCTCGCGCTTTGCACCATTTCCAACAGCATACTCACGGGCGAGGAAATGCCTGTGGAAGATAGGGAAAGCACACTTAACCAGATGATAGAAACCGCGCTGAACACAGCGGTGGCGATGGGGAAGAAATAAGTGCAGAATTGAGAATGAAGAGTGCAGAATGAGGTGATTCGTTTGAAAAGGCTTTTTCTTATAGTGCTTGACAGCGTGGGCATAGGTGCGCTGCCCGATGCCGCAAAGTTCGGTGACACGGGCGCTGACACAATGGCGCACATTTCGAAGAGCGAAAAATTCAATATTCCCAACCTTCGTGCGCTGGGTATAGGCAATATAGCGGGGCTTTCCTACCTCGGCGCGGCGGAAAAGCCGCTTGCGGCATACGGCAAATGCGCAGAGGTTTCTATGGGCAAGGATACCACGATTGGCCACTGGGAAATCGCGGGGCTTATTTCCGAAAATCCGCTTCCCACATACCCGGGCGGTTTCCCCGCAGAGGTCATTTCCGCTTTCGAGGCGGCTGTGGGCAGGAAAACGCTTTGCAACAAGCCGTATTCGGGCACGGACGTTATACGCAACTACGGAAGAGAGCACCTTAGCACGGGGGCGCTTATCGTATACACCTCTGCCGACAGCGTTTTTCAAATAGCGGCGCACGAAAGTATCGTGCCTACAGAAACACTTTATGAATATTGCAAAATCGCACGTGAAATACTTTCTGGCGAGCACAGCGTGGGCAGGGTTATAGCAAGGCCTTTCACGGGCGAGGCGGGCGCCTTTACCCGCACGGCGAACAGGCGCGATTTTTCGCTGGAGCCGTATGGGGTAACTATGCTCGACGAGCTGAAAGCGGCCGGGCACGATGTTATTTCCGTTGGCAAGATAAGCGATATTTTCGCGGGCAGAGGAATTACGCGTGCCGCACACGCACACGGCAACGCGGAATGTATGGCGGCATCTATGGAGCTTGTAAAGAGCGATTTTTCGGGGCTCTGCTTTATAAACCTTGTGGATTTCGATATGAAATACGGGCACAGAAACGATGTTTCTGGCTATGCCGCGGCGCTTTCCGAATTTGACGCTTGGCTGCCCGGATTTATGGCAAATTTACGTGGGGAGGATATGCTTATTATAACAGCCGACCACGGCTGTGACCCGGGCGACGCGAGCACGGACCACACGCGCGAATATACGCCGCTTCTCGTTTACGGCGCAGGCGTAAAGCCGTGCAATCTGGGCGTGAGAAAGAGCTTTGCGGACATCGCCGCGACAGCCGAGGAATTTTTCGGCGTGACGGGCAAAATTGCCGGCGAAAGCTTCTATTCGGAATTGGCAGGTGAATGATATGAGCGATATGGAACTTATAGGCGCAGCGCTTGAAGCGATGAAAAACGCATATGCGCCGTATTCGAACTTTTTGGTGGGTGCGGCTCTGCTTTGCGCCGATGGCAGCGTGTATACCGGCTGTAACGTGGAAAACGCCACGTTCGGCGCCACAAACTGTGCCGAGCGCACGGCCGTTTTTAAAGCCGTGAGCGAAGGGAAACGCGATTTTAAGGCAATTGCCGTTGTGGGCGGTAAAAACGGCACTGTGGATGCATTTTGCACGCCGTGCGGCATTTGCAGGCAAGTGCTTTGCGAATTTGCATGCGAAAATTTGCTCATAGTTCTTTTTGATGGCAAAAATGTAAAAACTCATACGCTTGCAGAGCTCCTGCCGCTTGCTTTTACCCCCGAAAACGTGAAATGAGGTTGCTTTTATGGATATGCTCGGAATAATACGCAAAAAGAAGCGTGGGGAAGAACTTTCCCGCGAAGAAATAGAATATATGATCTGCGGTTTCACGCGTGAGGAGGGCGGAATACCGGATTACCAGATGTCCGCTTTCTGTATGGCAGTCTACTTCAACGGTATGAGCGATACGGAAACAGCAGCTCTTACAGAGGCTATGGCACATTCTGGCGATATGCTGGACCTTGCACGCTTTGGCACACGCTCGGTAGATAAGCACAGCACGGGCGGCGTGGGCGACAAGACCTCGCTTATCGTTGGGCCTATTGTAGCGGCGTGCGGCGGAGTTTTTGCAAAAATGTCCGGCAGGGGGCTTGGTCACACGGGCGGCACGGTGGATAAGCTGGAATCTGTAGCGGGCTACCGCACCGGCCTTACGGGCGAAGAATTTTTTGCACAGGCAGAGCGCACGGGCATCTCCCTTATCGGGCAGACGGGCAACCTTACCCCGGCGGACAAAAAGCTTTATGCCCTGCGCGACGTTACGGAAACGGTGGACAGCATACCGCTTATCGTTTCCAGCATTATGAGCAAAAAAATAGCGGCCGGCGCGCACAATATCGTGCTGGACGTTAAGTGCGGCAGCGGCGCTTTTATGAAGGACGAAGAAAGCGCGCGCACTTTGGCGCAGAAAATGGTGGATATAGGCAAGGTCTGCGGGCGCAATATGGCGGCGGTTATAACTGATATGGATGTGCCGCTTGGCTTTGCCGTGGGTAACGCACTGGAAGTGCGCGAAGCGCTCGACGTGCTTCGCGGGGCGAACATTCCCGACCTTTGCGAGGTTTCACTTGCTCTTTCGGCGGAGCTTATCGCGATGTGCCGCGGTGTTGCGGTAAAAGAGGCACGCTACATGGCGGAAAATGCGCTTTTTGGCGGTGCGGCTTACGAAAAAGCGAAGGAGTGGTTCACAGCACAGGGCGGCGATGCGGAAGCGGAGCTTGCGCACGCGGAATTTGTGCGTGAAATACGCGCAGGCAAATCGGGCTATATTTCTCATATGGATGCCGAGAAAATAGGCAGGGCGGCGTGCGAGCTCGGCGCGGGCAGAAAAACCAAAAACGACAAAATAGATTTTGCGGCGGGGCTTGTTTTGCGCAAAAAAACGGGCGATTTCGTGCGCGAAGGCGAGGTGCTTTGCGCGCTGCACACATCGTGCGAAGAAAAGCTTGCGGCGGCAGAGAAAATATTCTGTTCCGCGCTTGAATTTTCTGCCGAAAAACCCCGGAAAAAAAAGCTTATTATCGGCATAGTGAGGTGATTTTTATGGAAAACAAAACGGATGTTAAAGAAACATTGTGGAAGGGCAGAACAACATATGAAAAAGTGCTGCTCATAATCGGCACGGTGTGCGGTCTTGGCGTGATCGTTTTCGGCGCGCTTAGCCTTTTCGGCGCGTTTGAAAACGCGCTTACATATGCGGAAATTTTGCTCGGCGTGCTTATGCTGGTGCAAGGCTTGCAAAACGTGAAAAGAAGCAAGGCAACGGCAATCGTGAGTTTTGTTGCGGCGGCGTTTATATTTGCCGTTGCGGTGTTTATTTTGCTTGCGTGAGGTGTGCCGATGACAGAATATATAGATATACACAGCAAGGGAAAAAACGCCCCCACGAAGGAGATAGCGGAAATATCCAAAAAACTTTCAAACTTCTACCCGCACGCGTTCACCTTTGACGGCGTGGAATGTGCGAGTATGGAGGGCTTTTTGCAATCGCTCAAATATATATGCCCGAAAAAACAAATGGAAGTTTGCACGCTTTCCGGCAAAGAGGCAAAGGAAGCGGGCGCGAACAAAAAGCTCTGGAAGCTTCTGCACGGGGCGTTCTGGCAGGGTAAAATGTATGATAGGCTTTCGCCCGAATACCGTGCGCTTGTTTTGCGTGCATACCGCGAGATGTACGCGCAAAACGAGGATTTCCGCGAGGCGATTGTATCTTCGCGCGGCAAAAAGCTTTGCCACAGCATAGGCAGCCACAACCCGAAAAAGACCATTCTTACGGAACGGGAATTTATTTGCTGCCTTTATAAGGTGAGGGGCAGATGAAGAAATATTTTTGCCGCATAATAAGCAATGATTTTTCTGCGGAAACAGAGGCGAAAATTATACATTTCTGCCGCGATGTTCTCGCAGATTTCGGCGCTGAAAACGTAAGCTTTGGGCAGATGCAGCCTTACTACAAAATTGAGGGCTGTGGTGAAACGGCGTTTACATTTTTTGCAGAGGAAAAATCAGAACTTGAAATACAGAAAAAATTTGCAAGCGTTTGGCAATATAATGTTGCCGATGCACGGCGGAGCGAGATTTTTTGCCCCAATACAAATTTTATTTGGCTTGAAGCAGACAGCTAAATAAATTTTGTGCGAAGAAAATTTTATTTTACTATTGCAAAATCAAAAACGATGTGTTATAATCCAATAGTAACTACGAAAAGTTGCATAAATAAGCGAGATATAAAATCAGGCCATACCGGCCGGGGAGCTAGCGGTGCCTTGTACCTGCAATCCGCTACAGCAGGGGTGATTTCCGATTACCAGGGCTGTGTTTGTGTGGTCGAGCAGCGCACACTCTCCGTGATGACGGATGGGTCCTACGCAACGAACGGTTGTGAACCATGTCAGGTGGGGAACCAAGCAGCATTAAGCAATTTAGTTTGTGTGCCGTGGGTCAGCCTGTCCCGAACGGGGAATGCGCAGAGCGCACATAAATTCAGTTCGAATTTTTGGTGTATGGTCTGATTTTGTATCTCGCTAAAATTATATTTTTTTGTATTTGGGAGGCGGAAAAATGCACCAGGCGCTCTATAGAAAATGGCGCCCGAAAACCTTTGCAGACGTTATGGGGCAGGACCATATAACGTCCGTGCTGAAAAGCGAGGTTTCCTCGGGCAAGATAACGCACGCATATATTTTCTGCGGCCCCAGAGGCACGGGTAAAACAACCTGCGCGAAGATAATTTCTCGCGCGGTGAACTGCGAAAACCCCGTGGGCGGCAACCCCTGCGGCAAATGCGATGCATGCCGCGCAATAGAAGAGGGCAGGGCCACCGACGTTATAGAAATGGACGCGGCGAGCAACAACGGTGTAGACAATGTGCGCGATATACGCGACGGCGTGGCGTACAGCCCCGCAGAGCTTAAATATAAGGTCTATATCATAGACGAGGTTCACATGCTTTCCACGGCGGCGTTCAATGCGCTGCTGAAAACCTTGGAAGAGCCGCCCGAATACGTTATTTTTATACTTGCAACAACAGAAATAAATAAAATTCCCGCCACGGTGCTTTCGCGCTGCCAGCGTTTTGATTTCCATAGGGTTTCCGAGGAAGTAATAGCAAAACGCCTGCGCACTGTTTGCGAGGGCGAGGGAATAGATGCCGACGACGGCGCGCTTTCGCTTATTGCCGACCTTGCGGGCGGCGCTTTCCGCGATGCGCTGAATATGCTGGAATATTGCTCCGGTTCCGGCGAAAAAATTACGGAAAAGAGCGCGAGCGACCTGCTCGGTGCAAGCTCGGCAGAGCTTCTTTGCCGTGCGGCGACGCAAATTGCCGCGCGCGACGTTTCCGCCGTGCTTTCCACGGTGGCGGAGATATCCGCTTCCTCGCGCGATATTGCCGTTTTCTGGCGCGAGCTTGTGGGCTTTTTCCGCAATATGCTCGTTTACTCCAGCACGCGCGGCGCGATGAAGAATGATAAATTTACAGCGCGCGCAAGCAGAGATTTTACCGTACCGCGAATTATGCAGGTGCTCGGTGTTTTCTGCGATGCAGAGGAAAATATGGCGCGCACACCCGCGAACGCTCGCCTTTTTGCGGAAATGGCGCTGGTGCGCGTTTGCGATGAAACGCTAGACACGGACGTGGATGCGCTCCTTGCGAGAATAGCGGCGTTGGAAGAAAAGCTTTCCTCGCTTGCCGCAGGCGGTGCGGTTTTGCGCACGGCACCTGCAGAGGAAGAAATGCCGCCTATCCCTGATGAGGAAGAGATGCCTATGCCCGATGAAGCACCGCCGCCCCCCGAGGAAATGACGGCGCAGATAGTGTCCGCCGCCCCCAAAGCGGTGGTTGCAAAGCAAAATACGGTAACAGCCCCCGTGGCACAGAAGAAAACGGTAACAGCCCCTGTGCCCGTGCCCGAAAAGAAGAAAGCTGGCAGAGCCATAGGCTTGCGTGGGTTTGCCGACGTTGTAAAGAAGCTGGAAACGAGCGAGCCTTCGCTTGCCTCGTTTATGATAGGCTCCACGGCGGTGGACCGCGACGGCAAGCTTTATATAAACCTCGATAACGATTTTGCGGCGCATTTCGTTGCAGATGAGGCAAGAAAAGCGGTTATTTCCAAGACCATTGCAGAGGTTCTGGGCAAAAATTACGCCCCGAACGCGATCTTCCCCGTGTGCCCCGAAGAGGAAGAGGAGCACGACGCGGTAGACGAGCTTATGTAAATAAATTTGTTTAAATATAAAGTATCAAAGGAGATTTCAAGAAAATGAAAGCGAGAATTCCGAAAGGCCCTTCTATGAACGATATGCTCAAGCAGGCACAGAAAATGCAGGAGGATATGGCAAACCTCCAGGCAGAGCTTGAAGAGCGCGAATACGATATTTCCGCAGGCGGCGGTGCTGTAAACCTCAAGATCAACGGCAAAAAACAGGTTTTGGAGCTTAATATCGCCCCCGAAATCGTAGATCCCGACGATGTGGAAACACTTTCCGACATCATCATTGCCGCTGTAAACGAAGGCATTTCCAAGGTAGAAAAGGTTTCCGAGACGGAAATGGCAAAGGTTACGGGCGGTATGGGTATGGGAATGCCCGGCATGCCTTTCTGAGCGGAAAAACAGAGGTTGTAGATGGAATACGTTCTTCCTTTGCAAAGGCTTATTGAAAAGTTCTGCACGCTTCGCGGTGTCGGCTATAAAACAGCAGTTCGCTATGCCTTTTCCGTGCTCGATATGAGCGAGGAGGATGCGGCGGAATTTGCCGAGGCGCTTATTTCCGCAAAGCGCGACATTTGCCCCTGCAAAATCTGCGGCAACCTTGCCGACGGCGAGCTTTGCTCTGTTTGCGCAGACAGCGCACGCGATGGCGGCGTTATATGCGTGGTGGAGGATTCCCGCGCGGTAATGGCTATGGAAAAGGTTAAAGAATTTCGCGGGGTTTACCACGTGCTCGGCGGCGTTATCTCGCCCATGGACAACGTGGGTCCGGATGAGCTTCGCATAAAAGAGCTTCTCGCCCGTATCAACAATGGCGAGGTACGCGAAATCATAATAGCCACAAACCCGAATATAGAGGGCGAAACAACGGCGATGTACCTTTCCAAGCTGATCGCTCCGCTGGGGATAAATGTCACACGCCTTGCATACGGTGTGCCCGTTGGCGCAGACCTTGAATATGCCGACGAAATGACGCTTATGCGCGCGCTCGACGGCAGAAGACAAATTTGAAAAACAAAAAAGCTAAACGGCGCACCTGCGGCATAGCAGAAGCGCCGTTTCTTTGCGTTTTCGGGCAAAATAAAGCCCCGTAACGCGAGAAATGTTTTGGCGCAAGCAAATTATTGTAAAACGGTGCGCCACGGCTTAAATCGCTTTAAAAACAGCTGTTTTGAAAGAATTAGTCAAAAATAAATTTTTATGTAAATTACTGTAAAATTTTGTTGAAATATGTTGACAAAAAAGGCAATAAGTGGTATTATGATTATAGTAATAAAAATTTTTGAAACGGAGATGTAAAATTATGAAATCTACAGGCGTTGTAAGAAGAATAGACGAGCTCGGCAGAATAGTTTTGCCCATAGAGATCAGAAAAAACCTCAACATCGGCAACAGAGATACGGTTGAAATTTTTGTTGAGGAAGACAAAATTATTCTTAAAAAATACGAGCCCGCTTGCATTTTCTGCGGAAATGCAGACGATGTTATAATGTTCGGCGGAAAGCTTGTTTGCCGCGGATGCATCGAAAAGCTCAAAAATAACTGATTGCATAAAAAACGCCTCTTGAAAAAGAGGCGTTTTTTTGTCGGGTTAAACCATGCGCAAATCAGAGAGAGCTTTTAAATTTCTCTTGCGGTCAGCTCTATAAGGTAGTTTATATCGTCGGGCTGAACCTTGGCTTCGTGCGCGGCTTTGTTGCGGTGTATTTCGCCGCATTTTGCGCATTTGTGAAGTATTATGTACCCCTTTTTTGGGTCTGTAACCACTTTTACGGGGTGCATAACTCCGCGGCATTCGCAGGCTCTGTCGCCTGGGTTTATATCTACGTGGAGAGAGCAGAGGCACTTGGGGCAATGGTTGCGGGAGGTGTAGCCGAGGGGCTTTACCTCAAATCCGCAGTTGGCGCAGATAAAGCCGTTATCGTTTTTTGTGAAAAGTTTTTGTTCCATTATGCGTTCCTTTATTCAAAAAGCCACCTTGGGGTGGCTTTTTGATATGTAACTTATTTTGTGTGAATATCGATCTGCTGGTAGGGGATTTCGATGCCGCGTTTATCGAAGATTTCTTTGGATGCTTCGAGAAGGTCGAAGTTGACTGTCCAATAATCTGCGGAATTTACCCAAACGCGGAGGTAGAATACGAGCGCGGAATCGCCGTGTTCGCCGAGGCGAACAAACGGAGCGGGGTCTTTGAGAACGAGCTCGTGTGCATTTGCAAGCTGAACGAGAGTTTCTTTTACAACCTCGATATCAGCATCGTAAGAAACAGAAAGCTTGAGGTCAAGACGGCGTGTTTCTTTAGAGCTAAAGTCCGTGATAGACTGATTGGAAATGGTTGCATTGGGGATTGTTACGATTTTATTATCGGGTGTTGTAAGCTGTGTATAGAAAAGACCGATGTCCGTAACTGTGCCGGAATAAGAGCCGTTGTCGATAAAATCGCCAACCTCAAAGGGTTTAACGCAGAGTATGATTATACCGCCGGCGATATTGGAAAGACCGCCCTGGAGCGCAAGGCCTATGGCAAGGCCAGCAGAACCGAGCACTGCAACAAGTGAAGCCGCAGGAACGTCGAAAATAAGCGCGATAGTAACGGCGAGAACAACGTAAAGAGCCGCCGTTATCAAGTTGGATATAAGGATCTGAGCGTTTTTGGGTATCTTTTGGAAGCTTTTTCTTGTGGAAATAAATTTAATCAACCATTTGATGAGGAAAATGCCGATTACAAGAACGATAATGGAACCAAGAAGCTTAAAACCGAACGTTGCTGCAAATTCTGCAATGGTATTAAGGATGTTTTGAAAAAATTCTGACATAATAATTTACCTTCTTTAAAGTTGTGTTTACTTTGTTTCTTTGAGTGCAAGACCGAGCTCTTCGAGCGCTTTGCCCTCGAAAGGAGCGGGGCAACCGGACATGATTTCGGAAGCATTCTGAACCTTCGGGAAGGCAACAACGTCGCGCAGGCTGGGTGCACCGCACATTATCATTGCGAGTCTGTCAAGGCCGAGTGCCGCGCCGCCGTGGGGGGGCGCACCGTAGTTGTAGGCGTCTACAAGGAAGCCGAACTTTCTTTCGATCTCGTCCTTTTCCATGCCGAGAGACACGAACATTTTCTGCTGGAGCACGGGGTCTGTGATACGAATGGAGCCGGAGGAGATCTCTATGCCGTTGAGCACGAGGTCGTAGCATTTTGCGCGAACCTTGCCGGGGTCTGTGTCGATATAATCGAGGCATTCGTCAAGCGGCATTGTAAAGGGGTGGTGCATTGCAACCCAAGCGCCGGTTTCCTCGTCCTGTTCGAAGAAGGGGAATTCCGTAATCCAAACGAAGTTGTATTGCTTTTCGGGGATAATGCCGAGCTGTTTTGCCACGATCAAGCGGAGCGCACCGAGCGTGGGGAGCGTAACTTTGTCTTTATCCGCAACGATAAGAGCAACGTCGCCGCGCTTGCAGTCGATCTTTGCCATAATAGCGTCGAGCTCGCCCTCTGCGAGGAATTTGCCGAAGGAGCAGGTGGGCTTTTCGTCTACATAGCGGATGTATGCAAGGCCCTTTGCACCTATGCCTTTAGCGTGCTCTGTGAGCTTGTCTATTTCTTTTCTCGTAAGCTTTGCCGCACCGTTTTTAGCAACTATTGCGCGAACGCTGCCGCCGCCCGCAACCGCACCGGAGAATACTGAGAAGGGGGAATCCTTCACAAGCTCGGAAATATCCTGAATTTCCATAGCGAAGCGTGTATCGGGCTTATCGGAGCCGTAGCGGTTCATAGCATCTGCGAATTTGAGGCGCGGAATGGGCTGGGGAAGGTCTACACCGAGGATTTCTTTGAATAGGCGAACGACATAGCCTTCCATCATATTCATAATGTCTTCCTGGTTAACGAAGGACATTTCAAGGTCTATCTGTGTGAACTCGGGCTGGCGGTCTGCACGCAAGTCTTCGTCGCGGAAGCAACGTGCGAGCTGAATGTATCTGTCAAAGCCCGAAACCATAAGCAGCTGCTTGTAGATCTGGGGGGACTGGGGAAGAGCGTATACACAGCCGTTGTGGATACGGGAGGGCACAACGTAGTCACGCGCGCCTTCGGGCGTAGGTTTTATCATCATGGGCGTTTCGATTTCTATAAAGTCGTTTTCATAGAAATAGTCGCGCGTTACCTTTGCGATATTGTGGCGAACGAGAATGTTCTGCTGCAGGCTCTGGCGGCGGAGGTCGAGGTAGCGATATTTGAGCTTGAGCTCGTCGCGCACGTTATCCGCGTTTTCGTTGATTTCAAACGGAGTAGTCTGCGCTTCGCTGAGAATTTTGTATTCGTCAACCTCGATTTCGATATAACCCGTGGGTATTGTTTCGTTGATGGAGGAGCGTTTTCTAACGTTGCCGTGTGCCACGATAACGTATTCGGCGCGTGTGCTTCTCGCGGCTTCGAAAACAGCCTTGTCTGTGGTTTCGTCGAAAGCAAGCTGTACTATACCCGTGCGGTCGCGCAGGTCGATGAATATAAGGCTGCCGAGGTCGCGCACGCGGGCTACCCAGCCCATTACGCACTGGCGTGTGCCTATATCTTCGCGGCGAAGGTTGCCGCAGTAGCTTGTTCTTTTGTCTGTTGTTGCAAGTGTTGCCATAATTATTTACATTCCTTTCATTTAAGGATTTTTATTGCTTCTTCGGGGGTGAGTGTGAGTTGTTCGCCCTTTTGGCGCATATTTTTAAGGGAAATTACGCCGTTCTGAACCTCTGTTTCGCCGATGATGGCGGCGTAAGGTATGCCGAGCCTGTCGGCATATTTCATTTTCTGCTTCATACCCTTTTCGTAAAGGTAAACGTCTGTGGCGATGCCTGCCGCGCGGAAAGTAGCCGCTGTATTGAGCGCAAAGGGGAGCGCTTCTTTGTCCATAGGAATAACGAGCACTTTTGCAAGGCTTGCGTTTTCCGCAGAAATAACGCCTGCATCGAGCAGCTGGGAGAAAAGGCGCGTAAGACCGATGGAAATGCCGATACCGGGCATTTTCTTGTCTGTATAGAAGCCCGTGAGGTTTTCATATCTGCCGCCCGAGCAAACGGAGCCGAGTTTTTTGTAATCGTTGAGCATGGTTTCATAAACCGTGCCGGTGTAATAGTCGAGACCGCGCGCGATGGTAAGGTCTATGGCGAAGTTTTCCTCGGGAATTTTAAATTCGCGCATATAGCGAACCACCTCGGAAAGCTCAAAAACACCCTGTGCAAACATTTCGTCCTCTATGCCGAGGGCGGAAAGGCGCGCGAGAATTTCGTCCGTTGTGCCCGAAATTTCCACAAAAGAGAGTATTTTTTCGATGGTTTCTTCGTCTGCGCCAACCTCGCATAGCTCTTTGCGAACGCCGTCTGCCCCTATTTTTTCGAGCTTGTCGATAACGCGCAGCACATCCGTTATCTTATCGGCGAGGCCGATGGAGGAGAAGAAGCCGCCCAAGATTTTGCGGTTGTTGAGGCGGATGGTGAAAGCACCGATATTTAGAGTTTTGAAAACATCGCAGATAACTGCGGGGATCTCCGCGTCGTAAACGAGGGGGAGATCGTCTGCGCCGATGATGTCTATATCGCACTGGTAAAATTCGCGGAAGCGGCCTTTCTGGGGGCGTTCGCCGCGGAAAACCTTGCTCATCTGGTAGCGCTTGAAGGGGAAAACCAGGTTCGGCTCGTGCATGGAAGCATAGCGCGCGAGCGGTACCGTGAGGTCGAAGCGAAGGGAAAGGTCGTTATCGCCCTTTGTAAAGCGATAGATCTGCTTTTCCGTTTCACCGCCCGCTTTTGCGAGCAATACCTCGGAAAGCTCTATGGTGGGGGTGTCTATAGGCAAAAAGCCGTATTTTTCATACACGCTTCTGATCTTGTCGTAAATGCTGTTGAATAAAATTTGTTCTTTGGGTAAAAGCTCCGCGAACCCCTGCAGGATTCTTGGTGTGACTTTGTCGGACATAGTGACCTCCGATTAAAATGCTTATTTTTGTAGTATAACACAATTATTATAACACGTTTTTTTGAATTTTCAATAATTTTTTTAATATTTACAATGCAATCTTGACTAAAAAAAAGGTGGATGTTATAATTTTTTTCGTAAACAAAGTTATCTTTCATAAGCGAAGAAGGTAAAAGAGGTGATATTATGGCGGAAAAAAGAGGTGCACGCGCACCCGTGACGAGTATTTACGGCGTGGGGGAAAAGCGTGCGGCGGCGTTTTCAAAGCTCGGCGTGGAAACGGTATACGACCTTGTGTACCATTTTCCGCGCGGCTATGAAAACCGTGGAAACGTGAAAAACGTAGAGGACGTAAAGGACGGCGAGCTTTGCGCGCTTATTCTTTGCGTGGCGGGCACGCCGAAAAGCGCTATGATACGCCGCGGTATGACTATAACGAAGGTTGCCGCCGTAGACGATACGGGAAAGTGCAATATAACGTTCTTTAACCAGCCGTACGTGCGCGATGTTCTGCGCGAGGGGGCATATTTCCGATTTTACGGGCGCGTGAAAAAAACAGGCAAGAGCGCAGAGCTTGCCTCCCCCATTTTCGAGCCCGTTCTGCCGCAAAAGCCGCTTCGTGCGCTCGTGCCGGTATACCCGCTTGCCTCGGGCCTTTCGCAAAAGTTTGTCGCAGGTGCTGTGAAGGAGGCACTTTCCGCGGCTTTTACCGGAGAGGGGGCTCTGCGTGAATATTTGCCTACGGAAATGCGGCAGAAATACGGCTTGGCAGAGCTTTCCTACGCCTTGCGCGGTATACACGAACCGCAGACGGCAGAGGAGGCGGAGCGCGCAAGGCGCCGCCTCGCTTTCGACGAAATTTATCTTTTTGCCCTCGGACTTATTCGCGAGGGGAAAAAAGAAAAGAAGCCGAGCAGATTTGCCTTTGAAAAGCCCGACAGGGCGGCGTTTCTCTCGCTCTTTCCGTATGAGCCCACGGGAGCGCAAAAGCGCACTTTTGCAGAGCTTGAGGCAGATATGACATGCGGTACGCGAATGCACCGCTTGCTCACGGGCGACGTGGGCTCGGGCAAAACGCTGTGCGCGGAATACGCCGTGTACACGGCGGTTTCGGGCGGGGCACAGGCGGCTGTTATGGCACCCACGGAAATTTTGGCGCGCCAGCACTATGAAAGCTTTGCGCCCGTTTTCGAAAAGCTTGGCTACCGTGCGGAGCTGCTGATAGGTGCTATGACGGCGGCGCAAAAGCGCGCCGTTTGCGAGCGATTGCTTTTCGGCATAACTCACATTGTGATAGGCACACATTCGCTTATAGAAGACACGGTGAATTTTAAAAATTTAGGCTTGGTTATAATAGACGAACAGCACCGCTTCGGCGCGGCACAGCGCGCACGTCTTTTCGAAAAGAGCGCGGATTGCCACGTGCTTTCCATGAGCGCCACACCCATACCGCGCACGCTTGCTTTCGTGCTTTACGGAGATTTCGATCTTTCCACACTCGATGAAATGCCACCGGGCAGAAAGCCTGTGGATACATTTGTGGTGAACGAATCTTACCGAGAACGGCTGTACGCCTTCATTCGCAAAAACGTGGAATCCGGCGGGCAGGTATATATAGTTTGCCCGTCTGTAGAGGAGCAGAAGGAAACGCTGGAAAGCGAAAGCGGCGAAAAGGTGGATCTTTCGGAACTTTACACCTTCGGTGCGCCAGAGGAAGAAAAGCCGAAGCTTTTTGCGGCGGTCGATTACGCAAAAAAGCTTGCGGAAGAGGTTTTTCCCGATATTTCCGTGGGCTTTGTGCACGGTAAAATGAAGAGCGCGGAAAAGGAAAAAGCGATGAGTGCCTTTGCAAGCGGAGAGATGAAAATTCTCGTTTCCACAACGGTCATCGAGGTCGGCGTGAACGTGCCTGCCGCAACGCTGATGATCGTGGAAAACGCGGATATGTTCGGGCTTGCGGCGCTGCACCAGCTACGCGGGCGCGTGGGCAGAGGGGCGCAAAAATCATATTGCGTTCTCGTTTCCGAAAGCAAGGGTGAAACGGCGCGAGCAAGGCTGAAGATACTTAAGGATAACCACGACGGCTACAAGATTGCAGAGCTGGACCTTGCTATGCGTGGCCCGGGCGATTTTATCGCGGAACGCGGCGGCTACGTGCGCCAAAGCGGCGAGGCGAGCTTCCGCCTGGCAACGCTTTCGGGCGACAGCAAAATGCTTTACGATGCTTTCGAAGCGGCGAAAGCAACACATGCGAAGGACCCGGAGCTTGCTTTGCCCGAAAACGCGGCTCTGCGTGAAAGGCTTTCCTGCGGCAAGGAAACAGATATATCCTGAGAGAATAAAAACGCAAAAAACGCCCAAAATCGGGCGTTTTTCGCGTTTTTACAGATGATTTTAATTATACGTTACTTTTATATCTCCGCTCATTGTGTTTATTTCACAAGAGCCCGATGCAGGCACGTATTCGGGCAAGCGGATATCGCCGCTTGTGCTGTGTGCACGTATGTTTTTCGGAGAGAGGAGAGCGCATTTTACATCGCCGCTTGTGGTTTTTATTTCGAGCACGGCGGCATCGGAAGCACCGAAATCAACATCGCCGCTTACGGTTTTTGCGTGTATTTTGCCTGTGATAAGCACGTTGTCTGCTTCTATATCGCCGCTTGTTGTGCCGAGAGTGAGCGAGCGCGCGGTTACAGAAGCGAGCGTAATGTCGCCGCTTACCGTTTTGATTTTGGTGTCTGCGCCGGCAGAGGAGCCTTGAAGCCGTATGTCCCCGCTAGTGGTTTCAATTTGCAGTCCGTCTTCTGCAGAGCAGAAAAACTTTATGTTGCCGCTGGTGCTCGTTACGCTTGCAGAGCCGAACGTGAAGCTTTCGCGAAGGTCTATATCGCCGCTTACTGTTTTCAGCACAAGCTCGCCGTATTCGCGCTCCGGCAGGTAAACCTTGAGCGTCATATCACCCCACCAAATAAAGCCTATTTTTTCATACCACGCGCGTTTATCCTTGCGCGTTACTGTGAGGGTATCGCCCACGACATCTATCTCGCTTATGATTTTTTCGCTTTCTGTTGCCTCCACCTTGCATTTGCCGTCTTTGGCTGGCAGGAAGATTACGTCGCATTCGATTTCATCGATATCAATATTTTTGAAATTTTCTGTTATTTCGTATTCATTTTTCGAATATTTAACCGTGCTCATATTCAAAATACCTCCCATTGCCGCGAGCGATGCCGCGCAAAGCACTAAACCAAAAAATATAAAGCAAATGGCAAAAATTATTGCCGTTTTTTTAGCTGTTTTCATTTTGCTTCCGCCTTTCCTGTGAAAATGTGTTTTATACCGCGTATAATAAGCACGCTCAGCTTCGCCATGCCCTTTGCCGCTACATTAGAGCCGAAGAACATAAGCGTTGCCGCACCGATAAAGAAAAAGAAGATGCCGGCGAAGAAAATCGCCTGCGCCGCATTTCCCATGGCGGCGGAAAGAACGCATACCCATATGCCTGCGAGCGCGACGGCAGCAAAGGAAATATCCACAGCGTAAAGCACGACCGCCAAAGCCCATATTACTATATAAAGCGAAAAGATCGTTATAGCCGCCGCAAGCAAAAGGGAAGCCCAAATGGGCGCACCGAGCACGATAAGCACCACTTCCCACGCCTGCATTTTACGGGATTTTTTAACTTTTGCTTTTACTATTTTCGGCAGAGGTTGTTCCATGAGTATCTGTGCAGCTATTTCCTCGGGTGTGCCGATAGCAGCCACGGCTTCTTCCTCGGTTTTGCCGTTTTCTATGTAGTCCTCCACCATTTCGCTGTAGTAAGCGAGCGAATTTTCCATATCGCTCTTTGAAAGAGCGCCGAGCTTTTCCGCTATTGCGGCTAGAAACTCTGTTTTATTCATTTTTTCCTTCCTTTCCCGTTACGAAGCTGTAAATTGCCATAATTTCCTTCCATTCCTCCTTGAATGCCGATAAACGTTCCAGCCCTGCGCGCGTTATGTGATAGTATTTTCGCAAACGCCCGTTGTGCTCTACAGAGCGCACGGTCAAGCATTCCGCCGTTTCCAGCCTGCGGAGAATGGGGTAAAGAGTGGATTCCGATATTTCCACATACGGCTTCATATCCTTGATTATCCGGTAGCCGTAGGAATCTTCGTCCTTGATGGCGGCAAGCACGCATATATCTAAAAGTCCCCGTTTGAGTTGAATATCCATACAATACCTCCTGTTGTAGAATACTATATCACGCATAGTATTGTTTGTCAAGAGGGATTTTGTAATAAAAGCTCTGCAAACCGAAGTTTGCAGAGCTTTTACGGTCTAAAAAACACCCATCACGCCAAAAGCAAGATGAATGTTTTTAGTTAGCTATTGTTTTTTCAAAAGGTTATTGTTTTTCGGAATATTGCGAAAACATTTCTTTTATATCGTTTACGGAGAAATTTGCAATATAATCTATAAACTCCCGGGAAACAACGGCGCTTTGCGAATCGGGTATTGTATATTCTTCCCCACCTATGCTCACAAGTATAGGTGAAAATCCATCTTCGGAAATAAGTTTCGCCAAATCTTCAAACATAGAGTCGAAATGTTTTTGGTAAGGATAGTCTAATTCTTCGTTTAAATTACCGGAAACCGTAATAGCTGTCATTCCGTAAAACTTTATTTTATCGCTAACCAAATCGTCAATTTTGAAAACGTGCATTCTTACGCCAAAAGAAGCGTCATTTTGGGCAGTAATCTGGTAAACAGCTAAAGAATTGTTATCTTTCGATGCCGCAATAAATCCTCGTCCGGGTATCGTCAGCGAATCTATCACCGCGCCGTCTTTGCCGACAATGTCAAGATACATTGCTCTGCCGAAAGGCTCTGCTTCATCGGCAAGAATAGCAGTTCTTAATTTGCAATATTTTTCTTCACCGGAAACATCAACCGATATATCAAACGACGATTGCGAAACAACCTTTTGCCCTTCGCTTGTAACAATGACTTCGTTTTCCTTTTCCAAGTTTTTTTCCGGCGGCTCTTTTTCGCAAGAGCAAAAGGAAAATAACAGCACTATACATAGAAAAAATGAAATTACCGTCGTCAACTTTTTATATTCCATATTTACACCTCAATATATTACATTCTCAAAATTATTGTTTCAATAGATATAGCGCGTGAAAATTGCTTTTGCGGACAAAAAATATAAAAAATTTCGAAAAAAACAAAAAACTGCTTTGTAAAAAGCAGTTTAAATTTGTCAAATATCAGTGTTTTCTGTTGTAATCCGAATTTGGGTTTACAAATTCGCGCCAATCAAGGTCGCCGCGGTCGAGCGCTGTAACGAGAACCTCTGCCGTACCGATGTTTGTGGCAACGGGGATGTTGTTGCTGTCGCAAGCGCGGATGAGCGCGTCGTCGCTCATGGTATGCTCGTAATCCTGCTGTGTGCTTTCACGGAAGTAGATAAGGGCGTCTATTTCGTTGAAAGCGATGCGGCTTGTAAGCTGCTGTGCGCCGCCCTGACCGCCGGGAAGAAGCTGCTCTACGCGAAGGCCCGTGGCTTCGTAGATCATAGAGCCTGTAGATTTTGTGGCGCAGAGCTTATGCTTTGCGAGCACGCCGCAGTAAGCAATGCAAAACTGCACCATAAGTTCTTTTTTTGAGTCGTTTGCAAGCAATGCTATTTCCATAGTTGTATAAACTCCTTATCTAAGCTTTTTGAGCTTCTTTATGTTGCAGAACAGAGGGCACGTTTGCCCCATTGTTCTGTAAGCGATATTTTTAAATGCGTGTGTTATATTATTGCTGAGGATCTCGTCTACCAGCCTGCCCGCGTTGCCTGCGCGTATAAGCTCTACGTCGTAGGGGACAACACCTATAAGCTTTATTGCCGTTTCGTCTATGATGGAGATGACCTCTTCCTTTGCTTTTTTAATCGAACGCCCCGCGAACTGGTTTATTATAAGTCTTTCGCGGCGAACACCCTTCTGCGCAAGGTATATTCCCGTGCGCTCCGCGGCGCGTATGGCGGCGCGTGTGGGCGAAACTATTATGTACGCCGTGTCTGCCACGCTTGCGGCAAAATCCAGCGGCTCGCCTATCCCCCCGGGTGTATCTATAAAAATGTAATCGTAATTTCCGGTGGCGGCGTATGCCTTCACTACGCGCCCGAATGCTGCCTTGCTTATTCGGCTGCTGAAATTATACGGCGCGGCTATGAAATTTATACCGGGGTTGCGCCTGTCTTTTATTATTGCTTCCTTGGGGGAAATACGCTCCATGATAACGTCGCCTATATCGTAGACGGCATCGTCTGCAAGCCCCATGATTATATCCAGGCATCTGTTGCCGAAATCGCAATCTATAAGCAATATATTTTTGCCGAGCGATGCCATAGCCATGGCAAGGTTGGCACACACGGTGGATTTACCAACGCCGCCCTTGCAGGATGTGAAAAGGATAACATCGGTTTCCGCAGAAATGGGCATAGTTTCACCTCCAAAAAACAAATTACCATTATTAGAATATCATATTCGACCAAAAAAGTCAATATTCAACACGATTTTTTATGAGAAATATACAAAATGAAGAAAAAGTATATTTATTTGGTTCAAAAATAATCAAAATTGCTCATTACCGTCTACCGTTACGGTGTAGAGAGAGTCGTATGCTTCTGCAACGAGCGCTTCCACATCGAGTTTGGCTTCCTCTGCTTCTACTTTTGCCAGCTCGGGGCGCGTTTTCGGGTGGCGAGGGGTAAACACCGTGCAACAATCCTCGTAGGGAAGAATGGACGTTTCGAACGTGTCTATTTCGCGTGCGATCTTTATAATATCGTCTTTATCATTGCCTATAAGCGGGCGGAAAACGGGGCGGTCCGCTATAATATCCGTAACCACGAGCGCCTGCATCGTCTGGCTTGCCACCTGACCTATGCTTTCGCCGGTTATAACGCTTTCACACCAATGCGCATCTGCTACCTTCATGGCAAGACGCATCATAAATCGGCGGAGAAGGAGCGTGAAGTAATCTTCGTCGATGGTATCGCGCATAACCTCCTGAATGTGGGTAAGGGAGATTATGTGAACGTGCATTTCACCTGCGTACGCGGCAACCTTGCCTGCGAGGGCAAGAACCTTTTCCTTGGCGCGCTCGCTTGTATAGGGAAAGCTTTCGAAATGCAGACATTCGAGCTTCACGCCGCGTTTTGCCATAAGATAGCCTGCCACGGGGCTGTCGATACCGCCGGAAAGAAGCAAAAGCCCCTTGCCGTTGGAGCCCTGGGGCATACCGCCTATAGCGTGCTCCTGGCCTGCGCATATATACGCCGCGTAATCGCGGATCTCAACGCGAACAGTCACCTCGGGGTGGTGAACGTCCACTTTTTTGCTGCCGCGGCACGCTTCGAGTATTGCGCCGCCTACGAGCCTGCATATTTCGGGGGATTCAAGCGGGAATTTTTTATCGGAACGCTTTGCTTCCACCTTAAAGGTTTTTGCGTTTTCTATGTAAGGCATAAATTCCGTGCGAACGGCTTCGAGTATGGCGTCCATATCCTTCGGTGCTTCGAGCGCCATCTGAACGGCAGAAACACCGAATGTGTTTTTTGCGGCACTATATGCCGCATCCATATCGCAGGTTTCCTCCAGCGGCTCTATGTACACCGTGCTCTGTGCGGAATATATCTTGAATTTGCCGAATGCGCGCAGACGCTTTTTGAGCTCTACCTTCAAAAGTTTTTCAAAATACGCGCGGTTTGCGCCCTTTAGCGCTATCTCGCCGAATTTGCAAAGAATGATTTTTTTCATAAATTTATCCTTTCGGGCGGCGATTTTTGTTTTTTCGACAAAAAACTATTTGCTTTATTCAATGTTTGATGTATAATAGTATTGTTCTGAATTAAAATCGCCTATGTTTTATTTAATTATATCCTTTATGAAAATTAAATTCAATGCTTTTTGCAAAAAAGTTGTCTTGAAAGGAGAACAATATTATGGAAAACACGAAGAAAAAAATAAATTTGGACATAGCGGGCAGCAGAATTCCGCTTATTACCGACGAAAATGAAAAATATGTGCAGAAGCTTGCCGCAGTTGTTTCGCAGAAGATAAGTGCGCTTTCGCTTTCCGGCAACGGCATTACGAAAACGGATGCCGCGCTCGTTTATGCGCTAACTCTGCTCGACGAAAATTTTAAACTCAGACTCGAACTCGAAGAACTGAAGAACGCTAAAAATGGAAACTAAAATAAAACTTCCCGAACTGCTAGCGCCTGCCGGCTCTATGCGTGCGCTGGAGGCCGCCGTGTGCGCAGGGGCGGACGCGGTTTATTTCGGCGCGAAGAACTTCAACGCCCGTGCGAGTGCCGAAAACTTTTCCGAAGAGGATATAGTTTCGGCTATAAAGAGCCTCAAAACGCTCGGCGTTAAATCGAATATCACAATGAACACACAGCTTTACGAGGGTGAACTGTGGGATGCCCTGCGCGATGCGGAGCGTGTGATAAATGCGGGGGCAGACGCTATTATAACGGCGGACTTGGGGCTTGCTTCGCTTATAAAAAAATATTTTCCGCATGCGGAGCTACACGCCAGCACGCAGGTGTGCGGCGAGAATACGGAAAACGCCAAGGTGCTCGAAAGGCTCGGCTTTTCACGCATGGTTGCGGCGAGGGAAATCTCGCTCGAAAGCCTAAAAATTCTTTGCGAAAATTCGCCTATAGAAACAGAAATTTTCGTGCACGGCGCGCTGTGCGTGAGCCACTCGGGCTCGTGCCTTATGAGCTCCGTTATCGGCGGGCGCAGCGGCAACCGCGGCGAATGCGCCCAGCCATGCCGCTTGCCCTATAAATGCAAGGGTTGCGAATATCCGCTTTCCCTGCGCGACCTCGCGCTTGCGGGGCATATAACCGACCTTTTGCCGCTTGGCGTAGCCTCGCTTAAGGTAGAGGGCAGGCTTAAAAGCCCCGAATACGTGGCGGGTGTAATTTCCGTTTACCGCAAGCTGTTGGATGAGGGCAGAAATGCCGAAAAAGAGGAGATGGAGTACCTTTCTTCGCTCTTTTCGCGCTCCGGCTTTACATCGGGATATTTTGAAAAGAACGTTTCCCGTGCCATGCTCGGCGTTCGCACGGAGGAGAATAAAAACGAAACGAAAAGGGTGCAGGCACAGAAGCTTTTGCCGAGAAAGCTTGTGCTTGATATAGATGCATTTCTGCGCGCAGGAGAGCCTATTGCACTTTGCGGCAAAGTATACCGCGGAAACGAGGTTTTTACGGCTGAATTTTTCGGCGAAACCGTGCAAAAGGCAGAAAACGCACCGCTTTCTGCAGAGCGTGTGCGCGAGAACCTTTCAAAGCTGGGTACAACGGTTTTTGCACCCGGCAATATAGAAGTGTATGCGGAAGAGGGTGTTATTTTGCCCATTTCCGCGATAAATGCGGCGCGACGCGCGCTTTGCGAAAGACTTTCGGCTTTGCTTGCGGAAGATGATGCGAAGGAAACGCACCCGGAATATAAAAAAGAGAGCTTTGCCTGTGTTCGCTCGGGCAAAAAGAGCGCGTATTTTGTATACGCCGAAAGTGTTACGGAAAAAGCGCTCGCATACTTCGACGAGATTTTTTTGCCGCTTGACGAATACGCGAAAAGCGGGCTTAATATGCACAAAAACGTTTGCGTTGCCTTTCCGCCCGTGGCGTTCGATGCGGAAATACCCGCCGTGCGCGAAAAGGCGAAAAAATGCGCGTCTCTGGGGGCGAAAAAAGCTCTTATAACAAACCTTTGGCAGGCGGAGATCGCACGCGAGTGCGGCTTTGCGCTGTGCGGCGATATGCGCCTTAACGTATGGAACCCGTACTCTGCCGCGGTATACGAAAAGCTCGGGTTTGAAAGCATAATTCTTTCGCCGGAGGTGACGCTAAAAAAAGCGGCATACATCGGCGCGGGTATAGCGCGCGGCGCTGTGGTATACGGCAAAATGTCCGTTATGACGCTGGAAAAATGCATAATACGCGATATGAACGGCAGCACGCTTGCACGCGAAAAATGCAGGATTTGTGACACGAAAAAGTTCAGCTATCTGCGCGACAGAACGGATACCGTTTTCCCGATAGCTCGCGAAGCGGGGCACAGAAACGTGGTGTTTAACAGCGTGCCCGTTTACATGCTGGATAAAGAAACGAACGGGCTTTTTGCGCATTTTATTTTCACCGACGAAAAGAAAAACGAAGTTGATGCCGTTATAGAATCGGCGAAGAAAAAGAGCCCCCCGAAAGGGAAATTCAAGAGGATCTAAGAGGTTTTTATGATAGAAAAAGTTGTTTTGGCATCTGCCTCGCCGCGCAGAAAAGAAATTTTGGAAATGCTGGGTATACCCTTTGAGATAGTTGTTTCCGATGCGGAAGAAAAGGTGGAAACGGAAATGCCCGCAGGCGAATACGTTTCCTACCTTGCGCGCGAAAAATGCCGAAATGCGGTGGAAAAGCTGGAGTCGCGCGGCGAGGACCTTTCCCGCACGCTCGTCATCGGGTGCGACACGGTGGTGTGCTACGACGGCATGGTAATAGGAAAGCCGCCGGACGATGTGCACGCCATGCTTACGCTCGGTGTGCTTTCGGATTCTTGGCACAGCGTGTATTCCGGCCTTGCACTCTGCGTTGGCGGCACGACCGTGAGCGATTTTGCGCGCACTGATGTGAAATTCCGCGAGCTTTCGGAAAGAGAAATTATGAAATACGTGGCGAGCGGAGAACCGCACGGAAAGGCGGGCTCTTACGCAATACAGCTGCGCGGAGCTTCGTTTGCAGAGCGTATAGAGGGCGACTACTACAACATTGTGGGTTTCCCCGTTGCGCTTTTTACACGAATGTTAAAGACGCGCTTCGGCACGGAGATATGCGATATTTCGGAGTGATCATATGACAGAAAAAGAAAAGAAAAGGCGTGCCGCCTTTGCCGTGGCGGCGCTTAAAGAAAGATATCCCGACGCGCTCTGTGCGCTGGAATACGGCGGCGACCCGTGGCGCTTGCTCGTTATGGGCAGGCTTTCCGCGCAGTGTACGGATGCGCGTGTGAACGTGGTTTGCAAAGATTTGTTTGCGGCTTATCCCGATGTTTACGCTATGTCGAAGGCAGAATACACCGATGTGGAAAAGCTTGTTTTTTCTTGCGGTGTTTACAAGGTAAAAGCGGCGAATATCGTGGATTTTTCGCGTATTATAGCGGAAAATTTCGGCGGCAAGGTGCCCGATAATATGGAGGACCTGCTCACGTTGCCGGGCGTGGGGCGGAAGATAGCGAACCTCATTCTGGGCGATATATATAAGAAGCCGGCGATAGTGGCAGACACACACTGTATACGAATATCCAACCGCTGGGGGCTTTGCGACAGTACAGACCCGAAAAAGGTGGAGTTTGAACTAAAAAAACTTATTCCCGACGAAGAACAGTCGGATTTTTGCCACAGAATAGTGCTGTTTGGGCGCGATATTTGCCCTGCGCGCGCACCGAAATGCGAAGAATGCCCATTTAAGGAGTTTAAATGTAAGGTAAAATGAATTCGAGAGTTTTGTTTTTGGATTATGACGGCGTGGTAAACATCTCTATGTGGAACGAAAAGGGTACGAAGCGTTCCTTTGGCTACCCCGAGGACGGCAAGGTGAACCACTTTCAGGCAGTGCAGTGGGTTTCTGAATTTTGCGAGCGTTGCCACTACGATATTGTGGTAACAAGCACCTGGCGCAAATATGCTAATTACAAAGAATGCCTTATCGGCGGCGGTTTGCGAAACGGTATAGAGATTTTGGGCGCGACAAAGGACCTTTCTGCAGAGGGCGGCAAGCGCGGCGACGAAATAAAGCTTTACCTTACGGAGCATCCCGAAATAAACTACTACATAATTGCCGATGATATAGACGAAATGCTGCCCGAACAAAAGGCGCATTTTGTGAAAACGGAGATGGAATACGGCTTCTGCGAACGTGAAATGAACCTTTGCATAGACATTTATATGAAAGATAAAGGGCACGGCGGAAGCTTTTGGAGGAAGGAAGAATTATGATAACAGGACCTTTGGCGGACAGAATGCGCCCCGAAAGTTTTGCGCACGTGTACGGCGATGCGAAGCTTTTTTCGGAAAACGGAATTTTTTCGCGTATGATAAAAACGGGGCATATACCGAATATGATTTTTTACGGTCCTTCGGGCACAGGAAAGACTACGAGTGCAAATATACTTGCCAAGGCTTCCGGCAAAACGCTCTATAAGCTCAACGCCACGAGCGCGGGAATTTCCGATATTAAAGATATTATCGCACAGACCAACTCCTTTCTGGGAAGCGACGGTATTTTGCTATATCTCGACGAAATACAGTATTTTAACAAAAAACAGCAGCAATCGCTGCTGGAATTTATAGAAGACGGGCGAATAACGCTTATAGCTTCCACAACGGAAAATCCTTATTTTTACGTTTACCCCGCTATTATTTCGCGCTCTGCCGTGTTTGAATTTAAACCTATAGAGGTTTCGGAGCTTGAAAAAGCAGTGCTGCACGCAAAGGAATATTGGGAAAACGAAACTGGCAGAAAAATAGAAATAGAAGCGGAAGCGCTGCGCTCCATAGCCCTTTCTGCCGCAGGCGACGCTCGCCGTGCCATAAACCTTTTCGAAAACGTGGCAAGCCTTGCGGGGGAGAAGGTCACGTTCGATGATATAAAGGTGTTTTTGCCAGAGGTAATGGGCATGTCGGGCTTTGATAAAGCGGGCGATGGGCACTACGACCTTGTTTCCGCCCTGCAAAAATCTATTCGTGGGTCCGACCCGGATGCAGCAATCTTCTACCTCGCGAAGCTTTTGGCAGGGGGCGACCTTATTTCCGCTTGCAGACGTCTTCAGGTCATAGCGAGCGAAGATATAGGGCTTGCTTACCCGCAGGGTGCCATACTCACACGCGCGTGCGTGGAAAGCGCAAAGGAGCTCGGGCTACCCGAGGCGGCCGTGCCGCTTGCGCACGCTACGGTGGCGCTTGCAACAGCGCCGAAATCCAATGCTTCTTATATGGCATACCACGCGGCGGCGGCAGACGTGGCGGCAGGCAAAGGGGCTGTACCGCCCAGAGCCCTGCAAAATGTGCATTTTGATGGTGTAAACAGCGAAGAAAAAGGGCAGAATTATAAATATCCGCACGATTATCCGAACCATTACGTAAAACAGCAGTATCTGCCGAACGACCTTGCAGGTGCATGCTACTACCGCTTCGGAGAAAACAAAAACGAGCAGGCGGCAAAGGCATATTGGGAACGTATAAAAGGCGTTTTACCCGAAAATATGAAAAAATAATTTGGAAAAAATTTATAAACCTATTGATTTGATAGGAATAATGTGCTATACTTACGTCAAGGAGAATTTTGAAGCCTTATGAAGAAAATAAATATGTATACGGACGGGGCGTGCAAGGGCAACCCCGGCGCGGGAGGATATGCCTGCATACTCGTCTTCGGCGAGCACGAAAAGGTGCTTTCCGGCGGAGAAGCGGAAACCACAAACAACCGCATGGAGCTTTCTGCGGTAATTGCCGGTCTTTCGGCGCTGAAGGAGCCGTGCGAAGTGGAAATATGCTCCGATTCCAAATATATAGTTTCGGCTATTAACGAGGGCTGGCTTGCTTCGTGGATAAAAAATAACTGGAAGAAGAGCGACAAAAAGCCCGTGCTCAACGTGGATCTGTGGCAGAAGTACATAGAAGTTTCCGCAAAGCACAAACTTAAGTTTATTTGGGTGAGGGGGCACAACGGGCACGCTTATAACGAGCGTTGCGACGAGATCGCCGTGGCGGAGGCTGAAAAATTCACAAAATAACTGACAAAAGAAGGTGGTAGTTTTGGAAAAAAGATTTGTATATGCGGACAATGCGGCAACGACTGCGCCGTACCCCGAGGTAATAGACGAAATGATGATTTATCTGCGCGAGAATTGGGGCAACCCCTCCAGTATTCACAAAAAGGGCGAAGAGGCGAAGGCGGCGCTTGACATGTGCCGAGAAAAGGTAGCTTCGCTTCTCGGTTGTGAAGCGAGCGAGCTTGTATTTACCTCCTGCGGCACAGAGGCGGATAACCACGCCATACGCGGTGCGGCCTACGCAAACGCGGCGAAGGGAAAGCATATTATAACCACCAAGGTGGAGCATCCTGCCGTGCTCAATACATGCAAGGCGCTTGAAAAAGAAGGCTTTCGCGTAACGTACCTTGACGTAGACAGCGAGGGCAGAGTCTCTGCAGAAGATGTGGAGCGCGCTATATGCGATGATACCGTTTTAGTTTCTGTGATGTACGCAAACAACGAAATAGGCACGATAATGCCGATAAAAGAAATTGCGGCGGTATGCCGTGCGCACGGTGTGCTCTGCATGACAGACGCGGTGCAGGCGGTGGGCGCCGTGCCGATAAACGTGCGCGAGCTCGGAGTGGATATGCTTACGGCATCGGGGCATAAGATACACGCGCCTAAGGGCATAGGCTTATTATATATAAAAAAAGGAACGAAAATAAAAAATCTCATAGAGGGAGGCGGCCAGGAAAGAGGCAGACGCGGCGGCACGGAAAACCTGCCGTATATAGCGGCTTTTGCAAAGGCACTGGAAATAGCTGTGGCGAAGCTGCCGGATATGGCGCGCGTGGAAAAAATGCGCGATAGGCTTATAGCAGAACTCACAAAGCTTCCGCGCACACGTGTAAATGGTTCTCTTACGCACAGATTGCCCGGTAACGCAAACATATCGTTTGAATGTATCGAGGGCGAAAGCATACTTTTGCTTATGGATATGGCGGGAATATGCTGCTCTACGGGCTCGGCGTGCTCCTCGAACTCGCTAGACCCCTCGCACGTGCTTCTTGCCATAGGCTTGCCGCACGAGGTGGCGCACGGCTCTGTGCGTATAACGCTTTCCCACGAAAACACGGAAGAAGACGTGGATTATATTATAGAAAAGCTAACCGAAACTGTAGAAAGGCTCAGAAAAATGAGCCCGCTTTGGAAAGAATGATAATATCATAAAGGAGGAAGAAATATGTACAGCGAAAAAGTTATGGACCATTTTGCAAACCCTCGCAACGTCGGCGAAATAGAAAATGCCAGCGGTGTTGGGGAAGTGGGCAACGCAAAATGCGGCGATATTATGAAAATGTTCCTTAAAATAGAAGATGGTGTTATTGTGGACGTTAAATTCAAAACCTTTGGCTGCGGTGCGGCTGTGGCAACGTCTTCTATGGCTACGGAAATGATAAAAGGCAAAACGGTAGACGAAGCTCTCGCTCTCACGAACAAGGCTGTGGTAGAGGCGCTGGACGGGCTTCCGCCGGCGAAGATACACTGCTCTGTGCTTGCGGAGGAGGCGGTGAAAAGCGCCGTTGCCGATTACTACAAGAAAAACGGCATAGAAAAAGAAATACCCGGTTTCTGCGGCGATTGCGATTCCTGCTCGCATTGCCACCATTAAATATTGTAATAGGTAAAATTTTATGGAAAAGAAAAAGGTTCTTTTGGGAATGAGCGGCGGCATAGACAGCACCTATGCCGTCGTAAAGCTGCGCACGCTCGGATACGAGGTAGAGGGTGCTATACTTAAAATGAGCGAACACACGGACATTGCCGCGGCAGAGCGCGCGGCGGATGTGTTAGGTGTTAAGCTGCATATCGTGGATTGTACAGAGGATTTCCGCACACACGTTGTAGAAAACTTCGTTTCCGAATATTTACGTGCGCGCACGCCAAACCCCTGCATAGTGTGCAATAGG
>JAFTLJ010000081.1 GCA_017456005.1 Clostridia bacterium
AAGAAATCCGAACCCTTCGCCTACCGGCTTTGGGTTCGGATTTCTACTGTTTGGTGCGGATGAAGGGATTTGAACCCATACGTATCGCTACACTGGAACCTGAATCCAGCGCGTCTGCCGTTCCGCCACATCCGCATATTTAAGTAAAGCAGCCTTTAAAGGCTGCTTTACAGTGGTGCGAGAAACGGGACTTGAACCCGTACGGTGAATCCACACGCCCCTCAAACGTGCGCGTCTGCCAGTTCCGCCACTCTCGCATATATATTGCTTTCTGCAACGAATAAGAGTATATCACAAAGAAAGTTTTTTGTCAATAGGATTTTTGAAAAATATAATATTTATTTTAAAAAAAGAAAAAGCTATTTGCAAAAGCAAACAGCACTTTTTCTATTTCGCAAGTTTTTTTTCCGCATAATCTTTTATGGCTTCGAATGATGTATCGCTAAGAACGTGCTCTATTTTGCAGGCATCGTCTGCTGCTGTTTTTTCATCTACGCCGAGCGCCATTAAAAATTTAGAGAGAAAAGTATGGCGTTCATATATTTTTTGAGCTATTTCCAGCCCGGATTCAGTAAGAGTGATGTATCCGCTTGTATCTACCGTTATATATCCACCGTTTTTCAAAATACCCATAGCTCGGCTGACAGACGGTTTGGAATATCCCAAATGCTCGCTTACATCTATGGCGCGAACGCTTGGATTCGATTTGGAAAGAACAAATATTGTTTCCAAATACATCTCTCCCGATTCTTGTATATGCATTGAGGAAGCCCCCCTTGAATTATTTATATATTTTGCCGATTTTTGCAATCGGGCGTTACTTATATATTATAGATATACATTATATCATATATTCGAAGATTTTTCAAGGAGAAATATAAACTTATTTTTTGTAATAGAAAGCTCACATCATAATTTATTACAAACGCGGCGATGTAAGTTAAATTCTCATAAAACACACATCAACCTTTTGTTTCGGAAATTCAAAATCTATATGATCATAATTCATATATTCTTCGGTAGCATCTAACAGAAAAGATATTATGACCTCTATATTTGTTTGGTTTAAAGTGACTGCTTGCCCGTCAACGATCAATAAAAATCTGTCTTGATTAACAAACTCGACAACTACAGATTCTTTGTTATCACAGAATTTTATTTTATCAATCTTTCTGCATTGCAATTTTAAAAATTGGATTGTAATGTCTTTTATATCGTTTTTTTGTAGCCCAATTAGGCATGATGTGGTACTTCCATCATTGATTCTGTCAAAAGAAACCGTAAATCGATTGGTCATAAAAACCCCCTTTTTTTATTATACCATAAGCAATACCGCAATTTTTTTCAAAATCACTCCATGGTTTTATGTCATCGGATAGACTTATCCCTTTGCGATGATGGGTGCAAAAAACTCTCCGAGAGCTGTCGGGCTCTCGCGCCATGCTTGCAAACGAAATCTATATAATTAATCTATACTTGAAAAGTATGTATCACAGATTTTAAAAATTTCACCTTGAAAGAAGTCTTTTTTTGTGTTTGGAAAAGACCATGTTTGTATAGCTGTTTTATTGTTCTTTGAATAAAATACTATTTTGAAAAAATTCTCGCTTGTTTTATACGGTGCATGTGTTAATTCACATATATACTCACCGATTTCAGTCCAAGGTAATTCTTTGTTTTTTGAAAGCAATCTATATTCCTTTATTCCATCTTCGTCTATCGTAATTCTATATCGAATAATGCTTGTGCGAAAATCTTTAATCAACCAAAGAATATATGCAGGTAAAATAATAATCAAAGTAAAAATATCAAACCAATCGATATCAACAAAACGATTTGCAAATACATCGTATGCTGTTATAATATAAAAAATAGGATATGCAATGGCGCATATGATACCAATGATTGTTTTAGGAAGATTTGATAGGTATATACCCTTATCACATTTTGTAAGCTTCATTCTGCCACCGCCTTTCTTTGCTTCATTATACCACAAATTTGTTAATATTTCAACCGTTTCACAGCCTAATCACGCGTGATGACGCGGGAACTAATTAATGAAGCATCGCCTTGCGGCGATATGAAGCGCTCACGAATTGCTATGCAATTTTCGCTCGTATGAAGCGTTCCGCAAGCGGAACATGAAGCGAATCGTACAGAAACCTCTCCGTATGCCGAAGGCACGCTTCATGGGGCGAAGCCCTGCTTCATTTTTCATGCACCGTAGGTGCGCTTCACTGAAAAAAGCCATCCGCTTACGCGAATGGCTTTTTTCTTGGCTCACCCTTTCAAAATCGATCCATACCGCAAGTTTTTTTGAAATCGATCCGTGGTTTTTAGTCGGTGGGTAGAATTATCCCTTGGCGATTATGGGAGTTGCACTTGACCGTTGTCTTCTGGGGTGTTGCTCCATGCTCGCAAACGAATCTATGTAAATCGCCCAAATTACCACTCAATTTTTATCGGTGTTAAATCGAAATAGTCCGCATAGGAGCTTTTTCGTGGAACAATTCGCACGGAGGCTTTTCCTATGGTTATTGTTCCTATTTGACAAATAAATTCATCTCGCCCATAGGAACGAAGTTCTTGCTCCGTTCGTAATACTCCATTTTTATCTGTTACTCGAATCAATGGAATAAATGACACTTCATTGGTAATACGAGTAAATATTTCCACAATGTAATTTTGATTATCTTTTTGCTTGTATGGCAACAATAATCTCTCTCCGTTTTGAATAACCTCATCAAAAGTGGCTTCAAAGAGTTTTGCTTTATCTGCCGGTGATTTTAGCATCGAAGCTTTTTTTGCAGACTCCAAAATGAACAAGTTTTTTTCTTCAAGTGAAAGGCAATTAAAAATTTGCTCGTCACAGCCCACGTCCACATAATGATACCAAGAAAATTCTCTGATATTGTAACGATTAACATCACACACCTCGCCATGAGGAATACACGGCGTAAAATTCAAATACAAATGGTCAAATCCATCAAATCCGAAACCACGGTGACGTAAAAGAAACAGGAGGCGCTGAATTACATCCAAACATTCCATGTGATCGTATTGATATATTTTGCCTATGTAATATGGAGTTGGATTCCCATCTGTGTTGGGCACATCCGATTCGAACAATCTAATATCGGCTATGAGTTTTATTCCCATTTGCAACCACCGCCTTTCTGCCGTTATTATATCATAAATTCGATATTTAATCAAGTGAAATATTCGCCTTACGGCGAGTGTGAAATAATTCACTTCGTGAATTGTGAAATATTGCTCCCGTTGGTCGCAATGTGAAATAAAATTCGTTCCTTCACACGCCGTAGGCGTATTTCACTACCGCATGAACGAATTTCACTGAAAAAAGCCATCCGCTTACGCGAATGGCTTTTTTCTTGGCAGGGGCAGAAGGACTTGAACCCACGACCCTTGGTTTTGGAGACCAGTACTCTACCAACTGAGCTATACCCCTGTACTTGGTGGGCCTTCGGGGACTCGAACCCAGGACCAACCGGTTATGAGCCGGTTGCTCTAACCAACTGAGCTAAAGGCCCGTGTTGTTTTGCAACGTACATTATTCTAACACAAGAGTTTTTATTTGTCAATAGCTTTTTTGAAAAAAATAAAATATTTTTTCGTGTTTTTTTAAGAGGATTTTTTCTTTTTAAATTCCGTTTTTATTGCAAAATATTGTGAATTATGTTAATATATAATAACATTAAAAAATACAGAGGTTTTGATAATGATAAAAAATATAATTTTCGATTGCGGCAGAGTAATAATGCAATATGATGAGCGCTATATATCGTCATTTTTTGCAGAAGATGAAAAAGACATAGAAATTTTAGCCACGGTTGCAATGGCAAGAAAATATTGGAACGCTTTCGATGAAGGCACACTTACGGAGGCAGATTACCTTTGCGAAGTTAAAAAGGAACTGCCCGAGCACCTTCACGGTGCGGTAGAGGGGCTTTGCGCGAAATGGACGAGCCATATGCCGCCTGTGCCGGGAATGGAAGCCGTTGTGGAGGAAATAAGGGCGGCAGGCAGGGGCCTCTATTTGCTTTCCAACTTTAATAAACGTCTTAGAAACGAGCTTTATTTGGCACCTTCGCTCTTGCTTTTCGACGGTCTTGTGATTTCGGGCGAAATAGGCTTGGTGAAACCGAATGCAGATATTTACGAATATCTGCTCGCTACATACAAGCTCGATCCTGCGGAGTGTATTTTTGTAGACGACAGACAAGACAACCTCGATGCCGGTGAACAAGCAGGCATAAAGGGGTATCTTTTCGACGGCGATGCGGAAAAACTGCGCACATATCTTAAGAAAGAGGGAATCATCTGATCATGCCGGGTCTTATTTATAAAATATTCGTATGTTTGCTTGCGGGTATAGGTGCGGGGCTGGGCACCGGCTTTGCCGGAATGAGCGCGGCTGCGGTTATAGCCCCCATGCTTATAGCCTTTCTCGATTTCGAGCCGTATCTTGCCGTGGGCGTAGCCTTGGCGAGCGACGTTTTGGCAAGCGCCGTAAGCGCATATACCTACAAGAAAAATAATAATTTGGATGTAAAAAACGGGCTTGTTATGATGCTTTGCGTGCTCGCTTTCACGGTGGTGGGCAGTTTTGCGGCAAAGCTTATGCCGGGGTCGGTTATGGGCGGCGCAAGCACGGTTATGACTCTGTTTTTGGGAGTAAAGTTCATTATAAAGCCTATCGTTACCACAAAAGAGGCTATGGAAAAGACGAGCGCAAAAAAGCGCGTTATAGGTTCTGTGGTTTGCGGCTCGATAGTCGGGTTTATTTGCGGTTTCGTGGGCGCGGGTGGCGGTATGATGATGCTTCTTTTGCTCACGTCCGTGCTTGGCTATGAGCTTAAAACCGCTGTGGGCACAAGCGTGTTTATTATGACATTTACGGCCCTTACAGGCGCTATGAGCCATTTTTCGCTCGGCGGTATGCCCGATCTTACAGTGCTTGCGCTCTGCGTGGCGTTTACGCTTGTTTTTGCGCTTGTTGCCGCAAAAATCGCGAACAAAGCAAAGCCTGTTACGCTTAACCGTATTGTCGGTGTGATACTCGTTTTGCTCGGTGCGGCTATACTTATTATGGAATACATGGTGAAATAAAAAAGGGGATTTTTTATGATAGAGACTATACTTTTCGATTTGGACGGCACACTTTTGCCGATGGAACAGGAAAATTTTGTGAAGGCATATTTCGGTTCGCTTGCAAAAAAGCTTGCGCCATACGGGTTTGCCCCCGAAAAGCTTGTGGAAAGCATCTGGGCAGGCATGAAAGCGATGGTTACAAACAGCACTGAGGAAAAGAACGAAGCGCGCTGGTGGGAAACCTTTGATGCTTACTTCGGTGAGCTTTCACATAAGCACAGAAGCGTTCTGGAGGAATATTACGCAAAGGATTTCGACAAAGTGCGCCATTCTTGCGGACACAACCCTGCGGCAGCAGAGCTTGTGCGCGAGCTTAAAGCGCGCGGCTATCGCGTGGTGCTTGCCACAAACCCGGTTTTCCCCGCAATGGCGACAGAGCAGAGAGCAGGCTGGGCAGGGCTTAATATAGCGGATTTTGACCTTATAACAACGTATGAAAATTCTACACGTTGCAAACCCAACCCCGAATACTACACGGAAATACTTACAAAAATCGGCGCGAAAGCGGAAGAATGTATGATGGTAGGCAACGACGTAGCGGAGGATATGATAGCGGAAACGCTCGGTATGAAGGTTTTTCTACTTACAGACAATTTGCTCAACAAAAAAGAACTTGACATTTCAACATACAGAAAGGGAAGTTTTGGGGAGCTGCTTGAATATATAAACGAACTTGAAAATACATAAAAAAACAAACCTCGATGAATTTTAAATTCGTCGGGGTTTTATATTGACATATCCACGCAAAATGAGTTATAATAAACTGAATAATTATCGTTAAAAGGGATTTATTATGGAAGAAAAAATGAATGCTTCCTTTTATATGGAGGCTTTGAGAAAAATAAATGAAGGCAAGGGCTATGCCGCTTGCGTTGTAACGTACGGTTGTCAACAAAATGAAGCAGATTCCGAGCGCATTGCGGGTATGCTTCACGAAAGCGGCTATGATATTGTAAAAGAGCCTGCGCTTGCCGATGTTATAATCGTCAATACCTGCGCCGTGCGCGAACACGCGGAGGAACGTGCGCTTTCTATAACAGGCGGATATAAGCACCTAAAAAATGCGCGCCCACACCTGAAAATAGGTGTTTGCGGATGTATGGTTTCCAAGGAAGATATGTCCGAAAAAATAAAGAAAAGTTACCCTTATATAGATTTTGTTTTCGGCACGGAAAAGCTTTCGCATTTGCCCGAAATACTTCACCGTTCCTATGAAAAGAAAAAAAGAATATTTGTACCTAACGATGGTGAGCTTGCCATACCCGAAGGGTTGCCCGTTGTGCGCGAAAGCAATTTCCGCGCGTGGGTAAGCATTATGTACGGCTGTAACAACTTTTGCACGTACTGCATAGTTCCTTATGTGCGCGGCAGAGAAAGAAGCCGCCGCCCCGAAATGATACTTGCGGAGGTGCGTGAGCTTGCGGAAAGCGGTGTTAAGGAAATAACGCTTCTGGGTCAGAACGTAAACTCCTACGGCAAGGAGTTTGGCGGCGAGTGTAATTTTGCAACTCTCCTTTCACGTATTTGCGAAATAGAGGGGGATTTTACCGTGCGCTTTATGACGAGCCACCCGAAGGATGCTTCGCGCGAGCTTATAGACGTTATGGCGGCAAACCCGAAAATAGCGCGCCATTTCCACTTGCCCGTGCAATCCGGCAGCGACAGAATGCTGAAAGCTATGAACCGTCACTATGATAGGGAACAGTATCTTGCGCTTGTAGACTATATGCGCGAAAAAATGCCCGATATCGCTATTACCACGGATATTATCGTGGGTTTCCCGAGCGAAACGGAAGAAGATTTTGAAGATACGCTTTCTCTTATGAAGCGTGTGAAATACGATATGATTTTCTCCTTCATATATTCACCCCGCACAGGCACACCCGCTGCAAAAATGGAGCAATTACCCGAAAAAGTGAAAACAGAGCGTATGGGAAGGCTTCTTGCGCTCCAAAATGAGCTTTTGGAAGAGAAGAACGAGGCGTACGTAGGCAAGACCATGCGCGTGCTTGTAGAGGGCGCAAGCAAAACGAACGAAAAGAAGATGTCTGCCCGTACAGAAGGTAACAGAATAGTGCTTTTCGACGGCGACGAGAGCCTTACGGGTAAGTTTATAAACGTAAAAATAACAAAAGCCTCGCCCTTTGCACTTTTTGGCGAGATGGAAGATTGAAAATTTACAAATTACAATAAAAAATTCTAACCGAAACGGAGAATACGATAATGACACCGATGATGCAACAATATCTGGAAATAAAGGATAAGTACAAGGAATATATCCTTATGTACCGCATCGGGGATTTTTACGAAATGTTTTTTGAGGATGCAAAAACGGCATCTTCTGTGCTGGACCTCGTGCTTACGGGCAGAGATTGCGGCGAGGAGGAGCGCGCGCCCATGTGCGGTATACCTTACCACGCAGTGGAGGGGTATATAGGCAGGCTTGTGGGCAAGGGCTATAAGGTTGCTATTTGTGAACAGCTGGAAGACCCCGCCACGGCGAAGGGGCTTGTAAAGCGCGATGTTATAAGAATGATAACGCCGGGTACGCTTATAGAATCCACTTTGCTTGATGAAAAGAAGAATAACTATATCTGCGGCATATATTATACGGAAACGGAAATAGGCGTTTCCTTTGCCGATATTTCCACAGGGCAAATATCCGTTACGTCTTTTTCGGGCGAAGAACGCCTGGAAAAAGCTATTTGCGAAATAGGAGTATATGCCCCGCGCGAGGTAGTACTTAATGTACAAGCAGACGAAATAGATGGGATGGAGCGTTTCTTGCGCGAACGTTTGCAGGCTGTGGTAAACGACAAAATGCCGGAGCGTTTTGATGCTGCGCACGCTATAAGAAGCGTGGCAGGCAGATTTGATTCTTTGCCGGAGGAGTTTGAAAACCCCGATGCCGTTACGCTCCGCGCTGTAGGCGGCTTGCTTTACTATGTTGCCGAAACGCAGAAAAACAACCTGGAAGGCTTGAAAACGCTGAATTTTTACCAGAACGGCGAATACCTCGAAATAGACTCCAATACGCGCCGCAACCTGGAGCTTTGCGAAACTATGCGCACAAAAGAGAAAAAGGGCACACTTCTTTGGGTGCTCGATAAAACGCGCACGGCGGCGGGAGCTCGCCTTTTGAAGCAATACATAGATTTTCCGCTTAAAAACCCCCATTATATAAACAAACGCCAAGCCGCTGTTGCCGAGCTTTACGACAGGGTGATGGATAGGGGCGAGCTTTTCGAGGCTTTGCGCGGCGTGCTCGACCTGGAGCGCCTTATAACGCGCATAGTATACGGTTCTGCCAATTGCCGCGACCTTGTGGCGGTGAAGCAGACGGCGGAAAGGCTTCCCGAAATAAAGCACATAATTTCCTCTTTTGAAAGCGAAGAAATTTCCTCTATTTACGAGGAGATGGATACTCTGGACGATATTTACGGGCTTATTTCCGCATCTATTGTGGACGAGCCGCCCTTTTCCGTGCGCGAAGCGGGCTTTATACGCGAAGGCTATAACGCCGACGTAGACCATCTGCGCTCCATAAAAGAAGACAGCACGGGGTGGATATCGCGCATAGAGGAAGCGGAACGCGCGGCAACGGGCATTAAAAACCTCAAAGTCGGATATAACCGCGTTTTCGGCTATTACATAGAGGTTTCCAAATCCAACGTGGGCAGTGTTCCCGAAAGATATATAAGAAAACAAACACTTACAAACGGCGAAAGATACATCACGGAAGAACTGAAGCAAATGGAAACGCAGGTGCTTGGTGCAACCGAGCGCTTGGCGGCGCTGGAATACAACCTTTTCTGCGAAATACGCGCGAAGGTTGCCGAAAACGTGCATAAGATACAGAAAACGGCGTTTTTGCTTGCCAAGCTCGACGTTTACGCCGCGCTTGCGGAGGTTGCCGCGCGTAATTCCTACGTGCGCCCAGAGGTGGGCTATGGCGACGTCGTTTCCATAAAGGACGGCAGACACCCTGTTGTAGAGCAGTACGCAAAGGATGCGTATTTCGTGCCGAACGACACACAGCTCGATTGCGGCGCGAACAAATTCATGCTTATAACGGGCCCTAATATGGCTGGTAAATCCACGTACATGCGCCAGGTAGCGCTCATATGCGTTATGGCGCAGATAGGCTCTTTCGTGCCCGCGAAAGAGGCGAGGATTTGCGTGGTGGATAAGATATTTACTCGCGTGGGCGCTTCAGACGACCTTGCCATGGGGCAATCCACGTTTATGCTGGAAATGAGCGAGGTTGCGCACATTCTGCACAACGCTACGAGAAACAGCCTTATTATTTACGATGAGATAGGCAGAGGCACGAGCACTTTCGACGGTCTTGCCATAGCGCGTGCCGTTGCGGAATACACGCTGAAAAAAGTGGGGGCGAAAACTCTCTTTGCCACGCACTATCACTAGATCAATTCTCTTTAAGAGGAAGAAAAAGTTGTGTTAAACTACAACATCGCGTCGAAAAAGAGAAGCGACGATATAATTTTTCTGCGCAAAATCGTGCGTGGTGCGGCAGACGACAGCTACGGTATAGAGGTAGCGAAGCTCGCGGGCGTGCCAAACGAAGTGGTGAAAAACGCGAAAAAGGTACTTGCCGAGCT
>JAFTLJ010000082.1 GCA_017456005.1 Clostridia bacterium
CGTGAAAGCCGCGAACAAAGGCGGCGAAATTGAAAGCGTTTACCCGTTTATCTGGCGCGTGGCGCGGAACGTGTACGCCGATTTTACCGATAAAAAAAGAAAACACTCCGACACGTTTTACGAAGGCGACGGGGAAGAGTTTTTGCTCGGTATTGCCGACGAAGAGGAAGACGAAAGCGACAGCGAACTTCTGCGCGCGGTATACCGCCGCATAGCCTTTCTCACAAGGGCGTACCGCGACGTCATGATAATGTTTTACCTGGAGGGTATACCCACGGCGGAAATCGCAAAAGTGCAAAAAACGAGCGAAACCGCAGTTCGCCAAAGGCTTTTTTCGGCAAGACAGAAAATAAGAAACGAGGTAGAAGAAATGAAAGAAACATATAATATGCCTGTGGCACTCGACAACATAAATTACATTATCTGGGGTACGGGAAACCCCGGTTGGTGCGACCCCAGAACGGGTTGGACGCGAATGCTTTCCAACCACATAATATGGCTTTGCCGCAAAAAGCCCAGAACCGCCGCAGAGGTGGCAGAGGAGCTGAACGTGCCCACGCTTTACGTTGAGGAGGAGATGGACATTCTCTGCAAAGGCGCAAACGGCAAATACGGCTTGCTCCGCAAACTCGAAAACGGCAAATACATTATCAATTTCGTTCTCTTTGAAAAAGAAGTTTTTGAAAAGGCGAACGAGCTTTATACGGCACAGCTTCCCAAGATATGCGAAACGATAGAAAAATATATCGAAGCGCACAAGGAGGAATACCTTGCCTTCCCGTACCTTAACAAAAAAGTGGATATGAACCTTATACTCTGGCAGCAGGTTTTCGTTATAGCAGACGCCTTTTCCGATAACGTGAAGAAAATAATGGCAGAAAAGTATTTTGCCGAATATAAGAAGCCGGAACGCCCCTTTAGCGTTTTCGGCTACGTAGATAACGGCAAACGCTACGGCGGCGGCTGGGACGGCGTGGAAGCGCAAAACGTTTGCGGTTACAAATACGTTCACCTTGACAATATTTATATCACAAGAATAAAACCGCATTTTCATTGCGGGCTTAACGTGTCTACCGACCCGCAGGTACAGCTTGCGCTCCGCGCGATAGGCGGGCTTCCCGTGGCTTCGCTTGCGGAAAACGAGAAGGAGCACGCGGCGAAGGCTATAGAGCAGGGCTACATTTACCGCGAGGGCGACACGCTTTATACGAAAATACTCGTTTTCGACTATGCCGACAGAGAAAGGCTTTTCAGCATAAGCGGCGAGCTTAAAAAGGGATATTTCGAAAAGGATGCAGAGGCTGTGGCGGAAAAGCTCGCCGCGCTTATTAAAGCGTCTATTCCCGAGCATCTCTTGGGCGAATGGGGGTTTGCAAACAGCCTTGCAAATATGCCCGTGCTCGACGCAGTCGTGGAAGCGCTTATAGAAAAAGGATTGCTCACACCGCCCGAAAACGGGGTAGGAGCAGAGGGCTGCTGGATGTGCGTTGAAAAATAAGAGGGAGGAAACTATGTCAGAAAGCAATACTTTGACGAAAAGAGAAATTTTCGAGCAAATAAAAATTTTGCAGAAGGAACTTATGGAATGCCCCTTTAACACATTGGATAAGCTTGCCGATGCGGCAGAGACGCTTAATGAGAGCGATGAAGCGGAGTTTTCCAAGCTTTGCGATGTTTTCGAAATGCGTGAAGCAAACCTTGAAAGAATGCTCAAATTTTACGAAAAAATGTACGATACCGCGGAATAAAAGAAAAACACCCTTTAGCGTACCTGCGATAAAGCAGGTTTGAAATGAAGAAAATGCCTAGAGTAACCACTACGGGTTCTCTCGGCATTAATTTTTACACATATATTATACCACAAAATCGGTAAAAAATCAAGTCTTGTATTTGCATAATTAATATGTTATAATTTATCAAATCAAAAAAGGAGTGCTGTCAGATGATTTTGAATGCGTTGGATGAGGTTTTGTTTTGGGATGATATTGATGTCTTAAAGACCTTTACAAAGCAGAATTGCGATAGATTTTATCCACACGATTTTGAAAATTACCATAAGAATCAAGAATAGTTTTTCAAGTCGGTTATCCCCAATAAAGCAGAATTCATTCGTCGATTAGAAAAATATGCAAAGATTGGGCTGCCTCTTTGGATTTCGGGCAGGAATGAACTTAGTGATGATATTGATTCAATTTCGATGATTAAGGCTATTTCTGTAAATTCAAAAATTGGCAATGGAGAGCAAAAAGCCAAATAAGCGTCAAAATGGCAAAAAAACAACCCTTCATTTTGGAATTTCTACACAGAGAACATCCTACATCAACAAAACAATCGTATTCTTGAACTCACAATAGGCGCAGGTGGCGGAACAAACGCGATAATGAGTAAAATGACACCTCTTGATTATTATATGGGTGTTGATATAGATTTTGTTTGTGCAAAAAACGCTGACGCTCTCGCTAAATATTATAACA
>JAFTLJ010000010.1 GCA_017456005.1 Clostridia bacterium
CCTTGAGATGACCATTGAGGAGCTTGACTTGTCTGTTCGTAGTTTCAACTGCTTGAAACGCGCAGGCATCGACACTGTCGAGGATTTGACAAGCAAGACAGAAGACGATATGATAAAGGTCAGAAACCTCGGCAAAAAATCTTTGGAAGAAGTTATTCAGAAACTTCACTCTCTCGGTCTCAGCCTCAGAAAAGAAGAAGAATAATCTTTTTCAAAGATTATACATTAAAAATTTGCGGATAGAATCCTTTTAAAACCAGGTAAAGGAGGAATATAATAATGCCCGGAACAAGAAAACTCGGCAGACCTACTGCTCACAGACGTGCTATGCTCAGAGGTTTGGTAACATACCTCTTGGAGAACGGTTCTGTTGAAACAACTCTTACTCGTGCAAAAGAAGTTAAATCTCTTGCAGAAAAGATGATCACTTGCGGCAAGAAAAACACTCTTGCTTCTCGCAGACAGGCATATGCTTTCATTACAAAAGACGACGTAGTTAAAAAGCTTTTTGACGAAATCGCTCCCAAATACGCTGACAGAAACGGCGGCTACACAGCTATCTACAAGCTCGGCCCCCGTCGCGGCGACGCTGCTGAAACAGCAATCATTAAACTCGTTTAATGTACAAATAAAAATCGTGAGCTTCGGCTCACGATTTTTTTCTTTTTTATAACATAGGAAATTGCGCGCAAATCGTGCGCAATTGCTTGTTCAAAAAAAGTTTTCCTTATGCCAAAATGCCCGATTTTCGGGCATTTTATAGTTGCCGAAGGCAACTTTTTTATTGATTTTTTCTATTGAACAGTGTGTATATTGACTTCGTAGGGAATTTGTGGTAAAATGTTATTGCCAAACAAACTTAATATAATTTTTAGGAGGATTTTATGAAATTACCAAAAGATTTGGAAAAAAGGGTAAGGAAAACGATATGGCAAAAGAGCAAAACGTGTGTTTTGTGGTTCACGGCGCTTTTGCTTCTTATAATTTTCTTTGGCGACGTGGTTTTTCCCACTAAATATATGGGAATGAAGATCATAGGCTATGTGCTGGTGCTTGCTTTGCCGTTTATTTTCACAAAATTCCCGTTTAATCTTATCGACGAAACTTATTGCGGCACGATTGAACACGTAGAAATAAAGACCTCCGTAGTAAACGATTTTTTGGCAACGAGATTTAGAGAAGGTGGAGCTACATATGCATATAAAATAAATACATTATATTTGCACATCGTTACGCCCGAAGGCGAACGTATACGCAGAAAGGTTTTCAGTGGAAAGACAGACCAAGGTCAGTTTTTGGATACATATCACGCCGGCGACAAGGTTTTTCACCTTTACGGCACGGATACCGTGGTCGTTTTGCCCACAGAGGCGGACGAGCATGTTGCGTGTGCCGTTTGCGGCGCTGTAAACGAAAAGGAAAACGATGTTTGCAGAGAATGCGCGCATACTCTTATAAAAAACTCAAATTGGAGCAGCGAAAATGAAAATGACGTTTAAGAAAGGCAAATTGACCTTGGAAAAAGACGGGGAAACGCTTGCCGAAAAAGATGCAAAAGAAAGAAAACGCAATTTCTTTGTGGATTTCTTTGCTAACTTCGGAATGGCAACGCTCATTTCCTATGGTGCGGTTTACATATATTTGCCTGCGCTGGGCGGTACGTTCTTTTTGCCGCTGCAAAACTTTTTCACAGCCAATATTGTGCTTGCCGTGCTTGTTTGCTGGCGCTTTTTCACCCTTGGCAAAAACGAATTTGTTATGAACAGGGCACGCGGCAGGCAGTTTATCTTTTGCGCCGTGCCCACGTGGCTTATTTACGCCGCCGCTTACGTTGTTTACCACCTGCCTACGATAATTATGCCGAACAGATACTATGGCAAGAACCTTTCAGGCGATGGCATATACGCGCTCGCTCTGCTGCTTACGGGTAAATCCGAAAGAAGCGTTGTAGAGCAGAGCCTGCTCTGGGAGCCGCGCCACGGCTGGGTGAACCCGAGCGAGCCCTTGCCGCCTGTGTTTATCGCGGCGCTAATAGCTTCTTTTATTCTGCACGCTGTGATGTTTACCGTGCTTGCATACGTGTTTTATAAAACGGGTGTAAATGAGCGCGATATAGAACGGCGCGACGTGCTGCAGGGAACAGATATAGCTTTCGAGCGAATAGAGCGCTGGCGCTTTTATTCGTGCTTTATACCGTTTATGAACTATTATCCGATCTACAGCTGGACATACGAATATTTTGTAAACCCGGTGCCCGAGCGTAAGCAAAAATATTTCTGGCGAGGAGTTTTGCTTATAGTGCTGGGCATGACGGGTATAGAGCTTTTGCGATATGTTTTTTATCTTATTTGCCCGGTGGAATGGATAAACGCGGTGCTTTTCTACCTTTCGCTTCATTTCGTGGGTGTGGTAATATCGCTTGTCGCATATTACGACAACAAACGGCACGAAAAGCTCTTTAAAGAACAAAATGAAATTTTGAAAGATAAATGAGTTAAAACCGCACTTTGGTGCGGTTTTTGCATCATTTTGCTACAATAGAAAGGCTCTCTACCCACAGTAGAGAGCCTTTCTACCGCAAAATCTGCCGTGTAGCGGAGCAGGGGACTTCGTTTCGTGCTTTTTTTCTTGAAAAAACGCCGCGTCGGTGCTAAAATTTAGCTTGTAAAAAATTGCACGCGAGGTGTTGGAAATGAGTAAATACGAAAAGGTTAAATTCAGGGAAAGGGAAATGCCCGATTACACGAAAGGCGAAGAAATTTTCAATATGGTTTCGCATATAGTGGGCGCGGCGTTCGGTATTGCGGCGCTTGTGCTTACGGTAGTTTTTTCTGCTATAAAAGGCGATGCCTGGGCGGTCGTAAGCTCTGCGATATACGGCGCCACGATGGTGATGCTGTACACGGTTTCGAGCGTTTACCACGGTTTGCATATGAACATGGGCAAGCGCGTTATGCAGGTCATAGACCACTGCACTATATTCCTTCTGATAGCGGGAACGTACACGCCTGTGGCACTTTGCCCTATACGCGAATATTCCACGGCTTGGGGCTGGGTGCTCTTCGGTGTGGTTTGGGGCTGTGCGGCGCTCGGCATAACCTTCACTGCTATAGATATGAAAAGGTATTCAAAGCTTGCTATGGTGTTTTACCTCGGTATGGGGTGGTGTGTTGTTATGGCGGCAAAGCCTACGCTTGCCTCTGTGCCGCTGCCCGGGCTTGCCTGGATACTCGCGGGCGGAGTAGCATACACGATAGGTGCTGTGCTCTATGGTCTTGGCAAAAAGCACAGATATATGCATTCCATCTTCCACCTTTTCGTGGTGGCAGGCAGTATTTTGCAGTTCTTCGGCATATTCTTCTATATAGTTCTGTAAAATCTAAAAAAATTAACAAAAACATATAGAATTTTCTCGTGTTATGTGGTACAATACCTTATGTATTACATAACACGAGGTTTTATTATGAGAAAAGCAAAATTATGGCTTGAAAATTTTTGGTATCACTATAAATGGCCTGTGATAATCGGCGCATTTTTCATTGTTGTATTCGCCATATGCGTTACGCAGATGGCAACACGCTCCCACTACGATATGTATGTGCGCTACGTGGGCGATGCCGTTATAACGGACACACAGTATAACGATATAGTTGCGTCGCTCGGTAAAATGGATTACGACAGCAACAACGATGGAAAAACAGAGGTAAACTTTGCGCAGGTTGCTTACGTTTCCGACGATAAAAACCCCTATAAGAACGATATAAACGCAAATGCCAAAGAGGTTATGTCGGGTATGCTGGTTCAGCCGTATTATATTTACGTTATGGATAAGCAGGCATACGAGCTCTACAAGGGCAAGGAAACTTTTGCCACGCTCAACCAGGTTTTTGATGTGGACACAGACCTTTCGGACATAGCTTACGATGAGTTTGCGGTCTACTTCAAAGACACGGCGTTCTGCAAAAACTCGCCCGGTATGGAATGGGTAGACGAAGATGTGCTTGTCGTGCTGAAGCTGGCGCCCTATAAATCTGCTCTGGCCGGCACAAAGTATAAATCCGATGCAGAAAACTTCGAACTTCACAGCAAAGTTTTCCGTGAAATGGTCGGCAGATAAATTTTCAAAAAAATCCAAAAAAAGTTTAAAAATACTATTGACAAATCAATAGTATTGTGGTTTTATAATTAGGCACTTGATAAGAAGATTGCCTTGCGGGTGTAGTTCAGTGGTAGAACACCAGCCTTCCAAGCTGGTTATGTGGGTTCGATTCCCATCATCCGCTCCACTAAAATGTGCCTTTAGCTCAGCTGGATAGAGCAACTGCCTTCTAAGCAGTAGGTCGAGGGTTCGAATCCCCCAAGGCACGCCATATATGGTGGGTATAGCTCAGCTGGTTAGAGAGCCAGGTTGTGGCCCTGGAGGTCGTCGGTTCGAATCCGGTTACCCACCCCAGAAAAACAAAAGCACTTCGTACGAAGTGCTTTTTTGCTTGTTCAAACAAAGTTTTCCTTATGATAAAACGCCCGATTTTCGGGCGTTTTATTATTGATGCAGGTAATTTTCTTATTCTTCACGCGATTTATATAGCTTTTCTGCTTTTGCAAGAAGCTCGAGGAATCTCGGCTCTTCGCGCACGGAATTGAACCATTCCCAGCCTGTTTTTCTCGTCATAGCACGGTAGGCAGAGACGCCGAGCGTTAAAACCGAAAGCTCGGAAGAAGACGCGCTGATATATTTGCCGTTGCATTCGGCGGTCAAGGCGAAGTCTTTGCTTTTAACGTAAGTTTTGCCGAAAAGCGCTTCATTGCCAAGCGGCAAAAGCTCGCCTTTGGGTATTTTCTGCCATTCTTCTTCGAGCGCAATCGCTTCTTCCAATGCGTGATAGCCTTCCTCTTTCTTTCCGCAACCGAAAAGAGAAGCGGAAAGTATGAGTTTCAACCTTTCCTTAAATCCTAGCCAACCCTTTGGGGTTTTGCCGCCGCCGAAATATTCCAGCAATTTTAGTTTTTCTTCGAAAATTTTCACGCTTCTTTCGGGTGCATAAGCAGAGCGCGTGCTGTGCTCTAAATAATCGAGCATTGTTTTCACACGGCCCATATCGCAGTAGATGCGTGAAAGTTCGCGGTCTTTTTTGCGCCAAGCGCGTTCCTCGTGAATTCTATATTGGCTTTGCCAATAGAATATTTTTTGCTCTGAAACATACTTTTGCAGCTCATCTTCATCGCATATAGCGGAAAGGCATAAAAATGCTTTTTTCAAATACTCTATATTGCCGCAACCGTCGAGCAGTTTTCGGCAAATTTCTTTCACGCGTTCTGCATATTCCTCTTGTTCATTTTCACCGAGGGCGATAAAACGAACAACGATGTTATGCATAATGGGGTAGTTCTTCGGGTATTTTTTGTGGTATTCCAAAAGGAAGTTAATTGCTTCTTTTATATCGAGGTTTATGGATTTTGATATAGCCTCGTTGCAGACCTCGCCAGTTTCCTGCAAAAGCTCGTCTATGGTTATGCCGAAGAAGTTTGCTATCGTGGGCAGCATAGTTATATCCGGGTAGCCATCGCCGCATTCCCATTTGGAAACGGATTGGGAGGAAATTCCGAGCGCTTTGGCAAGCTGTTCTTGTGTTATGCCGAGCATAGTGCGGCATTCTCGTATTTTTTCCGAAATTATAAGTTTCATAAAATTTTTCTCCTTTCAAAAATTATAAAAGGCCTTTTGTCATTTATATAATAGCACAAAATGTGCGTACTGGCAATAACCGCGCTTTTGGAAAAATCCCACGGAGAGTGGAGTTTCCGTTGCGGCAACTTTTTTTATCCAAATAAGCGCTTCTCAAACGTTGCGAAATATGATAGAATATCTACAATACAAGTTAAAGAGAAACACGGAGAAAAGCGATGTTAAAAGACAAACTAAAAGAATTGCGCTTGAAAGCAAATATGACGCAGGCGGAGGTTGCGGAAAACCTCGGCGTTTCCATACAGACCGTTTCAAAATGGGAAAACGGTTGGCTTTTGCCCGATGTTACGGTTCTGCCTAAAATTGCGGTTTTATATTGTTGTTCTATAGACTCTATTTTCGATATGGCTTCTTGCTGGGACGAGGCGCACGAAAATAATTTCAGGGAGAAAATACACGAGCTTTACAAGGAGAAAAATTATGAAAAAATATACCGTGCGTGGCTTACCGAAATAGAGCGTACGCCCGATAATTACTGGTATTACGCAGATGTTATGCTTGTGGTATTACGCCGCAAAATGTTCGATGACGAGCACGTAAAAAGAATGTTGTTGCTCGCGAAGAACGCGGAGAAATACTGCGATAACATAGACATAAAAGATATGATTTTTCGCACGATGCTGCAGATTTGCTCTAAGTCCGAAAACGCAGAAATAAAAGAAAAGGCGAAAGAGTTTTACAGAAAACTACCGTCTATTCGAAATTCGCGTGAAATTTATGCCTGCGAGATTATGCAGGGGGGAGAGCTAAAGGCGCAAATAAAGAAAAATCTGATATATGAAATCGACCTTGCAGAATGCTCGGTACGTCAGCTTATAACACCCGAAATGATGCCGGAAGAAAAACTCTATTATTATAAAAAAGCGGCGGCACTATATGAAATCGTGCTCGACGAGATGTGCGGAAGCGCCAACAAAGTGCAGCTTCTTTTCGATTATGTGAACATAGCGGAATTGCTCATTCAACTTGGCCGAAAAGATGAAGCGAGGGAATACCTTGCGCGTTTTTCCGACGAGCTCGAAAGACAAATGAGTGTTAAAAATGAAAACCAGATGGCGCCACATATAGAAAAGCTGCTTGATTCCCTTGCTTCAAGCAAAATTTTTGAGCCTTTCAGCGAGAAAATATTGGATTTGCAAAAGAAATATGGTGAGTATTTTGAAAGAAAGTGAGAGTGAGGCGGTGTGAAAAAATGCTTTCGTTTCTTTCCCCCTATTTTGCTCACCACGTTTATAAACTGGCTGTTTTTGAAAATGTTTCACACGTTTTTATTTGCGTTTTTGGAACCGTGGGAATATTCCGAGTTCAGCAAACTTGTACTTTTTACTCTGACACATTCTTTTTGGTGGTATATGCTATATGAGTTTAGGCGTTGTGACACACATTATACGAAGCATAAGGAAGAATTTCTTTTGAAAGAAGAAATCATAAGCTTTTTGTGCGGCGAGGCTAAATATCTGGCTATTATGTATTTGCTATATATAATGCTTATAGAAACATATATTTTTTTGCCGCAAGATTCGTTTATCTATGATGTTTTGGCTTATGGAAACAATATGACTTGCCCGCTGGCATATATAATTGATTCTTACGTATTAAGGGTGGTTTACGGTGTTTTCTCGGTTATGGTTATTGCAACTGCGCTTATGGCGTTAAGGAGTTATGTAATTTACGAAGAATACTTAAAACCGCGAAATAGAGGGGAGAATTGATATGAAATATTTTGTGGGTGTCGTGCTTGTTTTTGTTGCGGCTCTGCTGTTTTTGCCCGAAGCGGGCACGGCAGAAATACGCAACCTGCCGCTTTTGTTGGCAATGCTTGCTATTATTGTGATTCACTTTGCGATTAAAGGTGTGAAGCACGCTGTTTTGGCGCAGAAAATTCGTGTCGCTTTGAAAAATAAGGGCTTTGAAATTGAAAAATCGAGCATTTTCTATACTACGGCGAAAAAATACGCTCTTATATACAATGTGCATCCTATAACCCGAAAAAATTCCTATTACAGTTATTATTTTAAAGACGAAAACACGCTTGAGTTTTACAAAACCAATAGACTTGTGGTAAATGCCATAAAAGCAAAAGGCGCTACACCTACGAAACATACGGAAACGAGGAGAGTTGGATTGCGCAGAAAATTCAAGTGGGCGGAGAACGGAGAAAATATACTTGTGATAGACAAATTTCCCGTGTATGTTACGGACAGCGTGCGCAAAGAGGCGCTGGGAAACGGAAACAAAATATGCGGCAGAATAAGCATTTATGATTATAACGGTTTTTGCGAGTTTTTGAAGAATGAATAAAAGTGTGCGCCGCACACTTTTTTCTTTTTGATGTGTAAAATTCCAAAATCACCTTGCCCAAATCATTTTTCTGTGGTACAATAATAGCGTTATTCTGCAAAAAGGAGGAAAACGATGAAGGTTATAATTGCCGAAAAGCCTAGCCTGGCGCGCAACATTGTGGCGGGTATTGGCGAAATGACGAAAAGAAACGGGTTTTATGAAAACAAAGAATATATCGTGACGTGGGCGTTTGGCCATCTTTTTTCTCTTTGCGATATAGAAGATTATTACGGCAAAAGCGGTGAAAAGGTGAAGTGGAGTATGGAGGGCTTGCCTTGCTTCCCCACGGAGTTTCGCTTTAAGCTCAAGCTCGGCGAGGATAAAAAGCCGGATGCGGGCATAGAGCGCCAATTCGCGCTTATAAAAACGCTTTGCAACCGTGCCGACGTAGACACTATTATAAACGCGGGGGACGCCGACCGCGAAGGTGAAATTATCGTTCGCCTTTGCGTTGCAAATACGGGGGCTGCGGGCAAAAAGTTCCTGCGCCTATGGCTACCCGACCAGACACCGCAGACGGTAGCCACCGCGCTTGCCGATATGAAGGACGAAAGCGAATACGATAACCTTGCGAACGAAGGCCTTGCAAGAACGTACATAGATTGGCTTTACGGCGTGAATTTAACGCGCTACGCCACGCTTAAGACGGGCACGCTCCTTCGCGTTGGCAGAGTTATAGTGCCGATTGTAAAGGCTATACACGAGCGTGACGACAGCATTAAAAATTTTGTGCCCGAGATATACTATGCCATTGCAAGCGGCGAAAAAACGAACGGCGAAACCGTGGATTTACTTTCAAAAAACAAATTTTCCAAGGACGAGCTTGAAAAAGCACAGGAAACGTGTGCAAAATACAATACCGCAGGCGCGTATGTAGCAAGCAAAAAGGTAAAGCGCGATACACTCGCCCCGGGCAAGCTCTATTCGCTGACAAAGCTGCAAAACGTGCTGGGTAAAAAGCACAAAATGTCGATGGAAAAGAGCCTTGCCGTGCTACAGGGGCTTTACGAAAAGGGTTATGTTACGTATCCGCGTACAAACTCCGAATATCTCGCCACGGCAGAGCAGGGCAAGATGAAAACGATCATCGAAAACGTAAAAAAGCTCGGCTACCCCGTGGAATTTAAAAATAAAAAGACTATTTTCGATGATGCGAAGATAGAATCGCACTCCGCGCTAACTCCAACGTACAAAATACCAGATAAAAACGCGCTTACAGAGGACGAACGCATCATCTATTCCACAATAATGCGCCGTTTCGTGGCTGTTTTCTGCGCGGAGGATTGCGTTGTGGAAAAAACGGAAATGAAGATAGCTGTGGGCGACCTGGAAACCTTCACGCTCAAGGGCGTGGTGATAAAAGAGCAAGGTTGGACAAAATATGACGATTACACGCAAAAGGATAAGATTTTGCCGAACCTTGAAAAGGGCGATGAGGTAAATATAAACTTCAAGCCCACGGAAAAGGAAACGACTCCGCCGAAGCACTATACGATAGAAACGCTGAACAACTACCTTAAAAACCCATTTAAAAACGATAAGGCGCAAGCCGAAAAGGAAAAGCAAGAGAACGAGCAGGAAAACGACGAGGAAGATTACCGCGCTATTTTCGAAGGTCTGGAGCTCGGCACGGAGGCAACGCGCACGGGTATTATAGACAACGCGAAAAAAAGCGGCTATATTGCGCTGAAAAAGGATGTTTATACTATCCTGCCGGGCGGAGAATTTCTTATAGAGCAGCTTTCGCACCTTGGCATTTCTATGGATAAATACAAAACAAGCGAGCTCGGCAAGGCGCTCAAATCCGTTTATCGCGGCAAAATGAGCGTTGCGGAAAGCGTTTCTCTTGCGCAGACGGAAATAGCGAGCGTTTTCGAAAAACGCGGCGTGACGCCCGAAACCGACGACGACACCGGCTTTTTCGGCGATATTATAGGCAAATGCCCTGTTTGCGGAAAGGACGTTATGCGCGGCAAATGGAGCTACGGCTGTATGGGCTACAAGGATGGATGTACGTTCAAAATAAATTGCTACATATGCAAGCGCGCCATTTCCGCTTCCAATGCGAAGCTACTGCTGGAAACGGGAGAAACGGCGAAAATAAAAGGCTTTACCTCTAAAAAAGGCACGCTTTTTGATGCCAACTTAAAGTTAGACGAGGAAAAGAAAGTGGTATTTGATTTTTAAATATTTTTTATGAGGTAAACCGCAGGTTTACCTCATTCTACTTTGCTTCGGTTGCAAATTTTAGGTGGTTGCGTTAAAATATAAGCAGAAAAGGAGGTGTTTTTATGGAGAACAGAAGTATGGGCGAAATTATTTCATCTTTGAGAAAAGAAAAGGGATATACACAAAAGGAACTTGCAGAAAAGCTGAACGTAACAGACAAAGCAGTTTCCAAATGGGAACGAGATGTGGCTTGCCCCGATATAGCTTTGCTTCCGCGCCTTGCTGAAGTGCTGGGTGTTTCTACAGATATTTTGCTAAATGCAGGGCGAAATAAAGACAAAGCAAACTCCGCGGGGGAAAAAATTAATAAAGCGCTTGCCATAGCGCTTAAAGCTATGCCGCTCGCTATGGGCGTTTGCGTGCTTGTTACGTCGATTATCGGTGAATTGCACGAAGAACAAGGATTTATACTGCTCGGCATAGCCGCCGTGACGGTAGGAATAGATAGGCTAAAGGATATAGAGAAATGAAAACACACCCGATTTCAATCGGGTGTGTTGCTTTATGTTTATGATTTTTTTGGTAATTTTTCTTTTATCTTTTTCCACCACGCGCGAAAGTCTATATCGTCCTTTTCCATAACTATAAAGAATGTAACAGCCAGCGCCGTGTAGGGCATGGGGCAAAATTCGCCGGGGTTTACCTGCGACATTATAAAGAGCCCGAAATAAGACATAAGGAAAGTGAAATTCAAGAGGTTTCTGTTTTTAAAGAAAACTATAATTCTTTCTACTAGCTGGTATCCGTAGGCTAGTATGCCTACAATGCCGAGCCCGCCCACAACCTGTGCAAACCACATATGGTACCAGTTCATAGCGCCTTTTACGGGGTTATATATATCGGAGTTTCCCGTATAACCTATACCCACGCCGAAGAAGGGGTTGGTTTTGAAGTCTTCTACCATACGGTCAAGGAGCTTTACACGTGCTTCGCCGTCGCGGAAGAAATATTCCTTAAGCTTTGCTATATAATCGAGTATAGTGGATTCTTCTCCGTCCGCACTGATAGAAAAATTATAGAAAGCGGCGAAATCCGGCATATATTTTATTATAACTATAACGAAAGCCATCGCGATAAGCGTGTAGAAGATGCGGTTGAATACGTGTCTTTTATCGAAAAGGGCAAATGCAAGGAAAATTACCACAAATTCTATTGTACCCATAAGAAGCCCACCGCGCGAGCCCGTGAGGAACGTGCAGATATAAATGAGTATTACGGAGAGCACGTCTACGTATCTGCGCGAAGCATAGAAAAGCGGGAAGGGCATAGCGAGCATCAAAAACGTGGCGAGGTTATTGCTGGATTGGAAATTTACCAGACGCTTGGTTTCCAGAACGGTTTCCCATTCTGCGGCGTAGAAGCGGAGCACGCAGAAGCAGGCAAAAAGCCCCACGATGTACATTATTCTCGCAACCTCGCGTGCGCTTTCCTCCGTGAAATTGGCTTTAACCAAAAGATAGAATATAACCATACCTATGCCGAGGCCGAAAACGTAATATAGCGCGCCGCCCGAAAAATAATCGGAGGAGGAAATCGTACCGAGCCCACCGAGCGTTACGGCCAGCGTTACGGCACACAAGCCGAAGAAGGAGCGCCCTATGCGAAGCTTTCTTCTGTAAATCACGAAATGTGCTATTATTGCCAGCACAACGGGAATGAAGAACGGTATTCTTTCTATAAAAGCTGCCGCGGAATCGTAGCACCTTGTTACGAACACGCAGAGCAAAAGCGCAGGCAGCATGGCGTCGGTCAGGCGCGAGGAAAGTATGAGCGCGGCAGAAGCTATATATGCAAAAACTATAACACCGTCGAGCTCTGCGTTTTTGAGCGTGACCGTGCAGGCGAGCAGAAACAAGAGTGGGGTATAGATATATTTGAAAAGCTTGTGTTTGAAAATTTTGTCGAGCATATTTATCTCCCCAAAAAGTAATATGGTAAAATGACTATAATATCATTTTACCATATTTTAAAGCGGATGTAAAGCGTTTTTTCTTTAAGGTTTCTTTAAGATTGTCGTTTTGTTATTTCTTTTCTATCAAAAAGAAGAAGGGCGATGTGGGGGAATTAACTATTTTAAATTTCGTGGCGCAGATCTTGCGGCGGTCGAGCCCGGAGAGCATTTCTTCTATAAGCTCGCCCTCAAGCGTTCCCTCTGCGTGCCCAGGGTATACGGCGCAGAGTATGGCGCCGTCGGGCGCGAGAAGCTCTATGCCGGCGGAAAGCGCGAGCAGGCTCGTTTCGTGCAGAGTGGTTATCGTTTTATCGCCGCCCGGCAGGTAGCCGAGGTTGAAAAGCCCTGCGCAAATAGGCTCTTTAACGTAGTTTTTTACGTTGTGGTGGGAATCTAAAATAAGCGTATAGTTTTTGTCTGCCCCCTCGCTTTCGAGCAAGCGCGCCGTAGAATCTAGCGCATCCTGCTGAATGTCGAAGGCGTAGACTTTGCCGTCTTTGCCAACGGCGCGGGAAAGCCAGAGCGTATCGTGCCCGTTGCCCATAGTGAAATCGACTACGGTGCCGCCCTCCTTGATATGTGTGGAAATAAACTGTTTTTCTGTTTTTAAAAGGTCTATCATTTTTTGTTTTCCTTTATTTTTTCTTTTTCGTAAAGTTTGGCAAGATCATTGCCACCACAGCTACGATAGCTGCGCCGGCGGCAAATCCCACGGCAAGCCAGCCGTTTGTAAAAAGTGCCACGCCGAGCAAAATCGCTGTTATTATTATGAGAATATCCTGTATTTTCTTCATATCAATCTACCGCCACAAGCTGTGTGCCGCTTGTGCCCTTTACGTTTGAAACGGAGAGTATTATTTCTTCTACCGATTTTTTTACGTTTGTAAGATCCAAAGAAACCAGAACGTGAGCCTTGCCGTTTATGGGCAGATTCTGCGTTATGGTAAGCACGCTGGCATCGTATGATGCCAGCACCTGCAAAACCTCGCCGAGCTTGCCTTTTTCGTGAACGAGGTTAAAGGAAACGAGCGCTTTGCGGTGCGGAGAGATATCGTTGGGCAGAAAAACAAAATCTTTATATTTATAGTATGTGCTGCGAGAAATGCCTACTGCCTTGACAGCCTCGCTTACGTCTTTGTAAACGCCCTCCGCAAGGTAGGTGCGCGCTTCTATGACCTTTTCGTAGCAGTCGGGTAAAATTTTTTTATCAACTATTATATAGTTTGATTTCATAGGCTTTCTCCGAAATTCAGTCTATGACCATGGCGCCGTTTTTATCTACGGAAAGGGGAAAGACCTTCCAGTTGTTCGGAATGTCCTTAATCTCTTTTTCGATTTCGGCGGATATGTCTTTGTCGGATATGCACATACAGGTAGAGCCCGAGCCGCTCAGGAAGAATATGGGGGAGCCTGCGCGAAGCACTGCCTCTTTAACCGTGCCAAATCCATGTATAAGCGTGCGTCTGTACGGCTCGTGCAGTCTGTCATGCAGAGCGATGGAGAGCAGGTTTACGTCGCCCTGCTCAAACGCGCGTATAAGCACGGCAACGCGTGAAAGATTGTAGATAGCGTCGGAACGCGGTATGACCTTAGGTAAAATGGCGCGCGCTTCGCTCGTTTTCGTTTCAAAATCGGGTATGAGAGCGAAAAAGCGGAGCTTATCGGAAATTTCATATTGTACGGTATATATCATATCGTGCTCTGCCGTGGAGGCGGTAAAGCCGCCGAGAAGCGCCGGCGCAAGGTTATCTGCGTGGCCCTCCAGCGGTATGCAGAGCTGCAAAAGCTCGCGGCGTGTAAAGCCGCAGGAAAGCATTTCGTTTGCGGCTACAGCGCCTGCCACTATGAGCGTGGAGGAGGAGCCTAGGCCGCGCGCTACGGGCACATGCGCTTTTATGGATATGTGGAGCCCACTGAATACCTTGCCAGCTCTGCCTGCTATAAGGCAGAAGGCAACGTATGCAAGGTTTTCTTCGTTCTGGAATTCTTCGGGGCAGCCGTCGAAGGTAAGACCGCTTTCTTTAAGTGTAAATTCAAAAGAGTTGTACATTGTAAGCGCTACGCCGAGGGAGTCAAACCCGGGGCCCATATTTGCGCTTGTCGCGGGAACGCGAACGGTTACTTTATTCATATATTCTCCTCCGTGCGTGCGAGCACGTAATTTTGCATTTCTTCTTTTTTTATTTTGTCGGTGTGCAGGTTTTCTGCTTCCGCAAGACGGGCAAGGGAAGCGGGTACGGGCGCCCCCGTGAGCTTTCTTAATATTTCGAGCATTTCAAATTCGTCTTCCGATGTTTCCGCGCCCAAAGCGCTGAGCACGCTTGCCGAGAATTTATATGGCGATGCTGTGGAAAGCACAACGGTCTTATTTTTGCATACTCCGAGCTTTTCAGCTACGTTCCAGGCAACCGCCGTGTGCGTATCCATAAGGTAAGAGTACTTTCTGTAAACTTCGCCGATGGTTGCGAGCGTTTCGGCATCGCCGCACGCACCTGCTGCAAATGTTTCCGTGAAGCTTGCGAGCTCCTCTGCGGAAAGGGTGTATTCGCCGCATTTTGCAAGCTTTGCCATATATTCCGCTGTTTTTTCTGTGCCTAGCATAAGGCAGAGAAGGCGTTCGAGGTTGCTGGAAATGAGAATATCCATAGAGGGCGATTTTGTTATGTGAAATTCGCGCTTTTTATCGTACTTGCCCGTTTCGAAAAATTCCGTGAGCACGCGGTTTTCGTTGGAGGCGCAAACAAGCTTGCCTACGGGAAGACCGATGAGCGAAGCGAAATAGCCTGCTAAAATATCGCCGAAGTTGCCGGTGGGCACTACAAAGTCCACTTTATCGCCGAGCGTTATCTCGCCTGCGTTTACAAGGTCGCGGTATGCCGTGAAATAGTAGGCTATCTGCGGCGTGAGCCTGCCTATATTTATGGAATTGGCGCTGGAAAGCGCTTTTCTTTCCGGCATCTCGGCTTCTGCGAAAATTTTCTTTACACCGGATTGTGCATCGTCGAAATTGCCGTCTACGGCGGCTACGAAAACGTTTTTGCCGGGGCAGGAGGTCATTTGCTTTTCCTGAACGGCGCTTGTGCCGTGCGCAGGGTAGAATACTATTATTTTCGTGCCGGGTACTTCCGAAAAGCCGTGTGCTGCGGCGCTGCCCGTATCGCCGCTTGTGGCGGTGAGCACGATGGTTTCGCTCGTATCGCCCGTTTTTTTCTTCGCCGCCGTTACAAGGCGGGGGAGCACGGAAAGCGCCACGTCCTTAAAAGCGCAGGTGGGGCCGTGGTAAAGCTCCAAAACGAATTTATCGCCAACCTTTGTAAGCGGAGCGAATTCTGCGCTTTCAAAGGTGCCGTTGTATGCAAGGTCTACTATTTCATCTATTTCCGACCTTGAAAAATCCGTGAAAAATTTTGAAAGTATCTCTGCAGAGATCTCGTTGGAGGTCATCGAGAGAGTTTTTTCAAGGTCTATTTTTGCCGCTTCAAACGAATCGGGCAAAAACAATCCGCCGTCGGGCGCAAGGCCGCGAAGAAGAGCTTCCGCAGGGCTTGCCGTTATTTGCTTGTTTCTTGTGCTGTGGTATAACATATTCAAAAAATCCTTTAAAATTAAAAATTGCTATTGCATTTTTGCTGATATTATGATACACTATTCGCAACGGAAAAACAAGTGTTTTTGAAATAAAGACAAAAAGAAAGGCAAAAAATTTTATGAAAATCGCAATTTTGGGCTTTGGCATCGTCGGCAGCGGTACGTATGAGGTGCTTGCAAACGGCAACTCCGGCGTTGAAGTAAAGCGTATACTGGATATAAAAAAAGTTGACGCCGTGGCAGATAAGCTCACGACGAATTTTGAAGATATTATAAATGATAAAGAAATAGAAACGGTTGTGGAAACAATGGGTGGCGTGCACCCAACTTTTGAGTATGTTTCCGCGGCTATGAAGGCTGGCAAAAACGTTGTTTCCTCCAACAAAATGCTTGTTGCCACGTATTACGAGGAGCTTGTAAGCCTTGCAAAAGAGAACGGTGTGGAATTCCGCTTCACGGCTTCCTCCGGCGGTGCTATTCCGTGGCTTTCCAACGTCATCCGTCGCACTGCAACCGAAAGGATCATGAAGCTTCAGGCTATCATAAACGGTACTACAAACTTTATTCTCGATGCTATGCAGACTCGCGGTGCAGACTTTGCAGAGGTGCTCGCAGAGGCGCAGAACCTCGGCTATGCAGAGCGCGACCCCTCCTCCGATATAGACGGTGAGGACATTAAATTCAAATGCTCTATCACATCCTCTTGTGCTTTCGGTGTTCACGTTCCTCATGAGGATATAAAGGTGCTCTCCTTGCGCACGATACAGAAGAGCGATATGGAATATGCCGCGAAGATGGGTATGACCGTTCGCTATATGACATTTGCTTCCCGCAAGGCAGACGGCACGGTTGCCGCTTACGTAGAACCCTCGTTTATTCCTGCAAACAGCCTGGAGGCTTCCGTTCATCTCAATAACAATATGGCGAGCCTTTTCGGCGAATACTCCGGCAGACTTTCCTTCTACGGTCAGGGTGCCGGCAAATACCCCACGGGCGCTTCCGTTGCCGCAGATATTATAGAGATAGCTATGGGCACCGGCTTTGGTGTTTCCTGCGGCGGCAAGGCTACTGTAGATAATTCCGCTGAAATGCACAGATACTTCGTGCGTACGGCGGCAAAATGCGCTTCTCTTACTGCTGTTGCAGAAACCTGTGAAGAAAAAGACGGCGCTTTCTACGCCGTAACGCGTGAAATTTCCGTTGCCGACGTTCACAAGCTTGCAGCAGAGCTTAAAGCAGCAGATGCTTCTTCCTTTATTGCAGGTATTCACACAGAGGTCTGAGCTATGAAGTTTGCTATAGACCACGATTACCACATACATTCCCACCTTTCGATTTGCTCCGATGACCCGGAGCAATCGAATGAGCGAATTTTGAAGTACGCAGAAGATAACGGGTTTCGAAAAATCTGCCTTACGGACCATTTTTGGGACGAAACGCTCCCTGCGCGCTGCGGTTTTTACAATAAGCAGGGTTTCGAGCATATAAAAAAGGCATTGCCCCTGCCGCAGAGCGAAAACGTGCAGTTCCTTTTCGGCTGCGAAACTGAAATGGACAAAGATTTCAACGTGGGCGTTTCCGAAAAGCTCTATGATAAATTCGATTTTATAATAGTTCCCACCACACATTTGCATTTTAACGCTTTCGTAATGGAAAAGGTGCTCTGCGAGCCCGAATACCGCGCTTATCTTTGGGTAAAGCGTTTTGAAAAGCTGCTGGAAAAGGATATGCCTTTTCACAAAATGGGCGTGGCGCACCTTACCTGCCGCCTTATGCTTGCGGGCGAATGGGAAAGCGGCGAAAGGGCAGGCGAGCCTAAGTATCTTTCCGTTTTGCGCCTTATCGGCGACGATGTATATCGCGAGCTTTTCGCAAAAGCTGCGAAAAAGGGGATAGGTATAGAGCTTAATATACATCCCTTCGAGAACATGGGCGAGGAAGAGCGTGCAGAAGTGCTGCGCCCATACCGCGCCGCAAAGGAAATGGGCTGTAAATTCTACCTCGGCAGCGATGCACACGTACCTGCGGAGCTGGATGCCGCGAGAAAGCGTTTTGAAATGATTATAGACGCGCTGGATCTGTGCGAAAGCGACAAATTTCATTTTTAAGCAAAAATATTAAATAAACTTTCAAAAAACTATTGCACTTTTTTTATCTGTTGTAGTATAATACAACAGATAAATTCTTTTTTACCCACAGGAGATAAATGAAAACAATGAAAACATACAATGTTGCCGTTCTCGGTGCCACGGGTGCCGTGGGCAGAGAAATGCTCAAAGTTCTCGAAGAAAGAAACTTCCCCATAGGTGAGCTTCGCCTTCTCGCAAGCGCAAGAAGCGTTGGCAAAACCATAGCTTTCCGCGGCGAGGAGATCGCAGTTCGCGAAGCTAACGAAAACGCTTTTGAAGGTATGGATATCGTTCTCGGCGCGGCTACGAACGAGCTTGCCAAAAAGCTCGCCCCCGCAATCGTTAAAGCGGGCGCTATATTCGTAGATAACTCCAGCGCGTTCCGTATGGACCCTGCAGTTCCGCTCGTTGTGCCGGAAATTAACCCCGAAGACGCTTTCAAGCACAGCGGCATCGTTTCCAACCCCAACTGTTCTACTATCATCACGCTCGTTGCTGTTAACGCCATCAATAAGCTTTCCCCTATCAAGAGCATGATAGCTTCCACCTACCAGGCGGTAAGCGGTGCGGGTATCGGCGGTATCTACGAGCTTGAAGACCAGGAAAAAGCTATTGTAGAGGGCGGCGAAATTACAACAGAAACCTTCCCCTACCAGATCGCAAGAAACCTTATTCCCCAGATCGGCGGTTTTAACGATAACCTTTATACATCTGAAGAAATGAAGATGCAGAACGAAGGCAGAAAGATTATGCACCTGCCCGAGCTCAAAGTTACGTGCACTTGCGTTCGCGTGCCCGTAATGCGCTCCCACTCCATCTCCGTTACTGTGTTCACACAGGATAAGCTCACGGTAGAGGCTGTTCGTGCGGCTGTTGCGGAAGCAAAGGGCTGCAAGCTCGCAGATGCTCCCGAAGCGAAGGTTTACCCCATGCCCCTCGATACGACAGACCAGGACCTCGTTTTCGTGGGCAGAATCCGCGAAGACCTCACGACAGATAACGGTATCGCCCTCTTCTGCTGCGGCGACCAGGTAAGAAAAGGCGCGGCTACAAATGCTGTTCAGATTGCCGAACTTTTCACAAAATAAGTAAATTTTATCCAAAGCCGTGCTTTACAAGCGCGGCTTTTTGTGCTATAATATTCCTTGTAAAATATAATAAACCCAAAGGGAGGAAACAATATGAGCAACATTTGGCACGACATTGACGTCGAAAGAATAACTCCGCAGGATTTTTTTGCGGTTGTAGAAATTAAAAAAGGAAGCAAAAATAAATACGAGCTCGATAAAAAAACGGGTCTTCTGCGCCTCGACCGTATTCTCTATACGTCCACGCATTACCCGGCAAACTACGGCTTTATACCCAGAACATATGCCAACGATAACGACCCTCTGGACGTTCTCATACTTTCCAGCGAGAATATAGACCCGCTTGTGCTTGTGCGTTGCTACCCCATAGGCGTTATAAAAATGGTAGACGACGAGCATTTGGACGAAAAAATCATAGCTATTCCTTTCTCCGACCCGATGTATAATAATTATAAGGATATTTCCGAGCTTCCTTCGCATATTTTCGAGGAAATGTGCCATTTCTTCTCGGTTTACAAATCGCTGGAGAATATGTCCACAGCCGTGCAGGAGGTTAAAGACCATAACGAGGCTATGCGCATAATAGAAGAGTCTATGGAGAACTACAAAACGCAGTTTTACTATATTCACTAAAATTCATTGAAAAAACACTCGAAAAAAGAGTGTTTTTTTTGTTTTGTTGGTGAACGGAATAATTTGAACCCCCAAAAAACTATTGCATTTTTGATAAATATGTGCTATAATAAACTTGAAAAATTATACAAAGTTGATTTTGTATTGAAAAAACACAAAAATGCTTTTTTGTCTCCCCCACGTGGGGGAGAACTGCTTTCGCGAAAGCAGTTATTATAACATTCTTAAAGAGGAAAGTAAAATGAATCAAAACAAAACGCCTAATAATAGAGAAGATAAAGCGAATAAGATATTGACGGTGATAGGCGCGGTGCTTTGCGTTATCCTTATCCCCATTCTTATTGTTAACTGCACGCTTATTGTGAAAAGCTTGGTAAACAAAGAAGACGTGCCCGATTTCGGCGGATTTTTGCCGCTCATTGTTCTCACAGACTCCATGTACCCCGAAATTAAAAGCGGCGACCTTATTTTCTGCAAAACCGTAGAGGCAGAGGAAGTGAACGAGGGCGACGTTATCTCTTTCTTCGACCCTGCGGGCAACGGCAGCGCTGTTGTAACGCATAAGGTGGAAAGAATAGAAAATGAAAACGGCAAGCTTTCCTTTATAACAAAAGGTATAAACAACAACACGGAAGACCGCCTGCCTGTGCCTGCAGACAACCTCGTGGGCAAATACATAGATTTCCGCATACCCGGCGCAGGCAACGTTGCGCTCTTTATGCAGAGCACAGCGGGGCTTATAGTTTGCGTAATACTTCCTATGGTTGCGTTTGTGGCATACGACATAATCCGCCGCAAAATGTACGAAAAAACAAAAGGCAACGATATGCAGGTGCTTATGGCAGAGCTTGAAAGCCTGAAAGCGCAGAAGGCGGCAGAGGAAAAAGCCAAAGCCGACGAAGAAAAAGCGGCGCTTATGGCTGAACTGGAGGCACTTCGCGCAGAAAAAGCGGCAAAAGAAGCCGAGAAAAAGGACGATTAAATCCCTGTAACACGCGTATGAAAAAAGCCTTCCTCCGAGAGGTAGCGAAGCGACGCGAGGGTATTGAATGAAAGCCTTAACGGCTTTCAGACCCCGAGCGTGACCGAACCGCAGTGAGAAGGGGTACCGCTTGCGGTGGAAAGAGCCTGCGAAAGAATAAAATTTTTGATAGATTTTGTTATTCGCGCGTGCTCCCTCAGTCAGCTTGCGCTGACAGCTCCCTCCCGGAGGGAGCCTAAGTACACTCTGCACTTTAAATTGTTATTCTTCCCTCGGAAGCCACGGCCCGGGGTATGAATATATATTTTATTATTCCACATATTTCCCGGTGAAAGGGAAGAATTATTTTCTAAATTGCCGAAAGGCAAAATTTAAAAGGAGAAAAAACGATGAAGAAAAACAAAATGATGAGAGTTGCTTCCGCTCTTTTGGTTGCAGTTCTCATGACAACAAGCGTTATTTCCGGTACGTTTGCAAAATATGTAACAACGGATAGCGCAAGTGACGAAGCTCGCGTTGCAAAATGGGGTGTTGTTGTTGATGCAAGCGGAAGCCTTTATGGTGAAAAGTATTCTAACGTTGACAACAAAATTACATCTAGCACAGATGAGAATATTATAAGCGTATATGGTCAACAGGATCTTAATTTGAACAAAGTTGTTGCTCCTGGTACAGAAAGTGACTTGGGTTTCTCTTTTAGTATTAACGGTAAGCCCGAAGTGGACAATACTGTACAGGTACAGATGACAATTGAAAATATTTTCCTTGCAGCTGGTGAGTATGGTGTTATGGTTCAAGCTGTGGGTGTAACTGCTGAAAATTATGAAGCAAGCACGTATTATTATAAAGAATCAGATAAATATGTTTTAGATACGGCAGCAACATTGACAGATGCTAGAGTTTATTATGAATTGAAAGATGCAGTGAATGTAGGCACTGCATATTATCCGGTAGTATATAAACTTACAGGTATTTCTGGTGCAACTACAGATGACGATGGCACGATAGCGACAGATTCTTTGAAAGAGATAGCAGATACTATTTTTGGCAAAGTTAATATTTCTGGTGCTACGGTAACCAAAAATGCTGATCCAGATGGCGTTATAGCATCTAAATATACATATGATGTTACTGTTCCTGTAGAACAGAATCTTGAATTGGCTGATGTCTTGAAGCTCGGTGGAGAAACAATTTCTTGGGAATGGGCTATTGATAATACAGGCACTGCTACATACGCAAATGGGGCAGATACGATTCTTGGTAATTTGTATGCTGGTAAAAATGTTGTTGTTTTGAATGGCTCTAATTATGAACTTCCTACACTTGGAACACATTACAATCTTAAGACATCTTTCTCCATTACAATTACAGTAACACAGGTTGACTAATCCAACCACATAAATCTAAACTTAAACTAAACTAACCCTTACCGCCGCTTCGTGGCAGCGGCGGTAAGGGTTACCCACATTTTTGCTTTTTCGGTGCGCCTACCCACGCGGACATACCCAAAAGGTAAAAATAGGGCTCCCTCATGTAGGGAGCCCGTCCCTACCAAACACACGGAGAGGGCAAAATACAGAGGAGCTTGCTCCTTACGCGGAATATATCAAGTATTATAAAAAAGGAGGATAGATATGACAGAAGATAACGCAAAAAGCAAAACCAAACTTACCGTTACTGTAAAGAAGATTTTCTGGATTGCAATAGCGATACTTTTGTTTTTGCTTATTCTTACAATAATCATTCTATCCGCAAGATTATATGATTATATAAAAATAGATGAACGCGAAGTTATGTTGAAAACCAATATGGATACAAGCTTCGATGTTTTTTCTGTTACGTATAAAAATGCTTCGGGCGAGGTAACCGTAGAGGGTATGGACGGCGAGAAGGTCGTTGCCCCCGGCACGCATGTGGAATATACCGTGCGCCTGCGCAATAAAGACAAAGTTGCGATAGATTACAATATTATTCCCGATGTAAAATTTGAATCGGAGCATAAGCTTCCCATTTTGGTGCGCCTTATCGGCCCCGACGAGGAATACCTCGCGGGCGATGCAAAAACCTGGATCCCTGTGGAAGAGCTCGAGCATATGGAAGATTTCCGCACGCTCGGCAAAAACGAAACTAACGAATACATATTCCAATGGAAATGGCCCTTTGAATCGGGCAATGATTTCTACGATACATTCCTCGGCAATATGGCCGTTACGGAAAATATAGGTATTACGGTTTCTTTTGAAATTTATTCGGAAGCAAACACTTCCATGGCAGACAATGGCGGCTTCTTTGGTTCCGGTGCGCACGATATTATGCTTTGGTTTATACTCTTCCTGCTTCTCCTTATAGCTATTATTATACTTATAATTTCTATTTTCAAACGTCAGGAAATTAAAGCAGAACAGGCTTACGTGGCGGCAACAAGTGTTCCCGAGCCCGAACCCGAACCTATCATACCGATAATCGTTCCCGAGCCTGAACCGGAACCTATCATACCGATAGTCGTTCCCGAGCCCGAACCGATTGTGGTTCCTATACCTGTTACACCCGAAATAAAGAAGCTGAAATTCCACGGCAAGATGGAATACATAAACATAGACGAATTTGAACCGATATTCAATTCCGGCGACGTGATAACTCTCGCGATACTTAAGGAAAAGGGACTTATAGCCCCTGCTACAAAGCAGATGAAGATCCTTGCCAGAAACGGTAAATTGCTCAAAAAAGCGTTTACTGTTGAAACACAGGGCATTTCCGCAGAGGCACGCAGATGCATTAAAGAGGCCGGCGGTACGGTTATTATAGCTCACGGCGATAAAAAATGAAAAAATTCGATAAAAACAAAAAACGCTTGATCTTGAGGGGCGCGCTCGTGCTCCTCGTCAGCGTGGTGCTTGGCTTTGGCTTTTATTCTTGGAACGCGGCTACACTTGCGGGCAACGCTATGCCTATGCCGTTCGGCACGGGTGTGGCTGTGGTGCTTTCGGGCAGTATGGAGCCCAAGCTTTCCGTAGACGATGTGGTTTTTGTTAGAGCTACGAACGATTACGAGGTGGGCGACGTGGTTGTGTTCCAGGATGGACGCAGCCTCGTGGTGCACGAGATAATCGAAAGGGAAGAGAACTTCGTAACCACGAAAGGCACGGCTAACAACACGGCAGACGCTCCGATAGACGTAAAATATATAAAGGGCGAGGTCGTTTGGTCGGTTCCTTACGTTGGCGCGGTAATAAAAATCATAAAAAGCCCTGCTTTCACGGTGCTTATTCTTGCGGCGGCTGTATATTTGCTCGTAAAGTCATACAAAAACGAGCGAAGCGAAGAAGAAAAAGCGCTCGACGAGATACGCAGGCAGATAGAAGAACTGAAAAAAGAAAAATAAAGAAGAGCTTTTACAAGCTCTTCTTTATTTTTCCGACTTACTTGATTTTGGCACAGAAAATGGCGTTTTTTCGAGGCTGGTGACAAAAAGCCGGCTAACGTGTGAGTATGAAATTTGATTTTTGAGTGTGTGATACTATACTTGACATCGTGGCTTTTTATATGTATAATAATACTTAATAGATTAATTTTTTAAATAAATTTTTGAAAAATTATATAAAAATTTCGGAGGAAAATTATGGCTATTTTTGAAGGAATAGACACTATCAAATTCGAGGGTGCAAAGAGCACAAACCCCCTCGCATTTAAATTTTACGACAAAGACAGAGTAGTGCTTGGCAAAAAAATGAGCGAGCACCTGCCTTTTGCCATGGCTTGGTGGCACAACCTCTGTGCGGCAGGCACGGATATGTTCGGCAGAGATACGGCTGAAAAATCCTTTGGTGCTGTAAAGGGTACTATGGAGCACGCAAAAGCAAAGGTGGACGCCGGCTTTGAGTTTATGCAGAAGCTCGGCATCGAATATTTCTGCTTCCATGACGTAGACATCGTTCCCGAAGCAGACGATATTAAAGAAACAAACCGCAGACTCGACGAAATTTCCGATTACATTCTCGAAAAAATGAAAGGCATGAATATCAAATGCCTTTGGGGCACGGCAAATATGTTCTCTAACCCCCGTTTTATGAATGGTGCAGGCTCCACAAACAGCGCAGATGTTTACTGCTTTGCGGCGGCTCAGGTTAAAAAAGCGCTCGATATAACAGTTAAGCTCGGCGGCAAGGGTTACGTTTTCTGGGGCGGCAGAGAAGGTTATGAAACGCTCCTTAACACAGACGTGAAGTTTGAGCAGGAAAACATCGCAAACCTTATGCGTATGGCTGTTGAATACGGTAGAAGCATCGGCTTTACGGGCGATTTCTACATCGAACCCAAGCCGAAGGAACCCATGAAGCACCAGTACGATTTCGACGCTGCAACAGCAATAGGTTTCTTGCGCTACTACGGCCTTGATAAAGACTTCAAGATGAATATAGAGGCAAACCACGCAACACTCGCAGGCCACACATTCGAACACGACCTCCGCATTTCCGCAATCAACGGTATGCTCGGTTCTATCGACGCAAACCAGGGCGACTACCTCCTCGGCTGGGATACAGACGAATTCCCCTTCGACGTTTACACGGCTACTATGTGTATGCTCGAGGTTGTTAACGCGGGCGGTCTTACGGGCGGCTTTAACTTCGACGCTAAAAACCGCAGACCCTCCTACACGTTTGAAGATATGTTTGAAGCATACATCCTCGGTATGGATACGTTTGCCCTCGGCCTTCTCAATGCAGAAAAGATCATAAACGACGGCAGAATTGAAGAATTCAAAAAGCAGAGATACGCAAGCTTTGAAAGCGGCATAGGCAAGAAAATAAGAGAAAAGAAAACAACTCTTGAAGAGCTCGCCGCTATTGCAGACGAAATGGGCGCTCCCGCGCTCCCCGGCAGCGGCAAGCAGGAGCACCTCGAAGCAGTTATAAACCAGGTTCTTTTTGGGTGATATTATGAAATATTTTATAGGAATTGACCTCGGCACATCCTCCTGCAAGGGTATACTTACAGATAAGGCGGGCAATATTTTGCGTACCTCTGCCTATGAGTACGATGTTTGCTACCCACAGGACGGCTGGACAGAGCAGAACCCCGAAGATTTCCTTAAAGCGGCTAAAAAAATACTTGCAGAGCTTTCCGAAGGAGTAGAAAACGAAGTTTGCGGTCTTTCCTTCGGCGGTCAGATGCACGGTCTTGTAATACTCGATGAAAACGATGAAGTGATCCGCCCCTGCATACTTTGGAACGACGGCAGAACGGAAAAGCAAACGGCTTACCTAAACGAGGTCGTGGGCAAAGAAAAGCTTTCAGCGCTTACGGGCAATATAGCTTTTGCGGGCTTTACCGCACCGAAAATTTTGTGGGTTAAGGAAAACGAGCCGGAAAATTTTGCAAAAATACGCAAAATTATGCTCCCGAAAGACTACCTTGCATACAAACTTACGGGTGTATTCTCTACAGACTATTCCGATGCATCGGGTATGCTCCTTCTCGACGTAGAGCACAAATGCTGGTCGCGCGAAATGTGCGAAATTTGCTCTGTAAACGAAGCAATGCTCCCGAAGCTTTACGAAAGCTATGAGGTTACGGGCGCGCTTCTGCCCGAATACGGTATGCCGAACTGTGTGGTAACGGCAGGCGCCGGCGATAACGCCGCGGCGGCTGTGGGCACGGGCACGCTCCGCGAGGGCAGATGCAATATCTCTCTCGGCACGAGCGGCACTATCTTTATAGCGCAGGACGCTTTTTCCGTAGATGAAAAGAACGCACTGCACAGCTTTGCACATTCCAACGGCAAATGGCACCTTATGGGCTGCATACTTTCTGCGGCATCTGCAAGAAAATGGTGGCTCGAGGATATTCTCGGAAGCGAAGATTACGCCGCAGACGAAGCAGATGTGGCAAGCGCGGAGGATAGCAACATCATATTTCTCCCCTACCTTTCGGGCGAGAGAAGCCCCCACAACGACGTAAACGCGCGCGGAGCGTTTATAGGTCTTGCGGCAAACACAACGCGTGCGCAGATGAGCCGCGCTGTTATGGAAGGCGTAGCCTTTGCACTTCGTGATTGCCTCGAGGTGGCGAAAGCAGGCGGTGTCGCGCCCACGGAAAGCACGCTTTGCGGCGGCGGCGCAAAGAGCAAGATCTGGCGCGGGATCATAGCCGATGCGCTCGGCATTCCGGTTAAAATTCTGAAAACAGAGCAGGGACCCTCCTTCGGCGGCGCCATACTCGCTATGGTTGGCGCAGGCGAATACGCAAGCGTAGAGGAAGCGGCAGATGCTATACTCGAAACGGTGGAAACGGTTTACCCCACGGAAGAAGGAAAAGCTCGTATGAACGCAAAATACGAAGTTTTCAAAAAACTTTATCCCGCACTTAAAGAAGTTATGTGATAAGATATAAAAAGCCGACAATCTTCTGCTGCTCGTTCTTAAGGACAGTTTCTGAGAATTAAGAATAACGAGCATTGCGGAGGCGAAGAACAATACGAGAACATTTCGGTGTTTCTCGTATTTTTCTTTTTTGCACATTTGCAGATTTTCCATTCTTATAGTACACTTAAAGCACCAAAGGAAAGGAAGGTGCAATAAGATGAAAAAGTACATTGAACAGAACGGAATTACC
>JAFTLJ010000083.1 GCA_017456005.1 Clostridia bacterium
CCGAACGCGCGTGGCACTACACGAAGCCGCTTGACCTTGCAAAAATGAACGAGGCGGCAAAGCATATTGTAGGAACACACGATTTCGCCTCTTTCATGGCAAGCGGAAGCGATATTACGGACACGGTGCGGACAGTATCACGTTGCGAAGCGGCAGACGGCGGCGACGGCACCTTCCGCATATACGTCGCGGCAGACGGTTTCCTTTACAACATGGTAAGAATAATCGTGGGCACGCTCGTTTACGTTAGCGAAGGGAAGATATCGCCTGAAGATATTGGCGGCATCATTTCCTCCAAAGACCGCAAAAAAGCAGGAAAGACAGCCCCGGCACAAGGTCTTTACTTAAACAAAGTATTTATTGATTTCTGAAAGGTGAACAAAAATGCCTTCAAGGATTTTTTCGCATTTAAAAGACAAAACCGAAACAATGTCGGCATATCTGCCGTACGAAAGCGTATACTACGAAAGAATAGCGGATTACTACAGGATAATAAAATACGGTATGCTCGTTATTCTTGCTGCGTTCGTACTTATCGTCACTGTTTTCTGCAACCGCGACTTAAGACCCGAAAACTTTCGGTATCTTTTTAAATACATCGACGTAGACCCTGTTGCAACTTCCGCAAACTATAAAGATATTTACTACAACAGCAACCAAAACACCGCTTTTGCTTTCTATAAAGGCGACCTTGCCGTTGTAGGCGACGGAAAACTCAACCTCTATAATATCGCCGGAAACAATATATTAAGCGAAAGCCTCGAAAGCGACGATGCCGTTTGCGATGCAGACGGCAAATATCTGCTCGTATATAAACCGGGCGAAAACGCCGTTTCGGTATTCAATTCGTTTTCAAAATTATATACGTTAAAATACGATTACCCCGTTATCTCCGCCCACGCGGGCGACGGCGGCGGCTTTGCCGTGATAACGAGGGAAGAAAACTATCGTTCATCCGTATACATATACAACAGTACGTTTAAATCTGTTTATACTTGGAGAAGCAACGAAAAATACGCCGTTTCCTCTGCGGTTTCCCCAAACGGCAAAAACGCCGCGGTGCTTTCATACGCCCAGGCGGACGGAACTTATGCACGCGAGCTTACCGTACGCAACATTTCCAAAGATAAATCGGAGCTTACGGTAGCCACTGTAGGCGGTATGCCGATAAAAACCGGATTTTTTGCAGACAGCTCTCTATATTGCCTCTATTCCGACGGTATCGTTTTCTACAATAAAAACTTCGACGAAAAAGAAAGCGTATACTTTTCCGAAGAAATTCAGCTTTTCAAAGTCTTTTCCGACGGTATCCTCCTCGTAACGGGTAAAACCAGAGCAGACTCCGTTGTAAGATACTACGGAAGCAACGGAGAAGAAAAATTTACAAAAAGTTTTCAATATTCGGTATTAGACGCCAAAATGATAGATGATAATATATATCTGCTTACGGACGGCGCTATATACCGACATGACGAAGACGGCTTTGCCGCAGCAAAGGCGGAAAGCGGCGCAAACAAAATGTTCGTTTTCGATGACGGAAACGTTATGCTTTGTTACGACGCGGCGACAAAACTTATAAAAAAAGACGAATTTAAATTTTCAAAATGAAATTTCAAACTCGCTTTTTGAATATATTAATATCGAAAACAAATTAGAATATACATAAAAATTTAAAACTTTAAAGGAGAAAAACACATGCCTATTATGTCTATTGCTTTATCAGTTGTACTTATACTCATCGTAGTACTTTTCACCGTTATCGGCGCGAAAAAAGGTTTCTTCAAAACCATCGCAGGTTTGATTTCCCCCCTTGCTTCGCTCGTGCTCACCATTCTTTTCTACAAACCCGTTGCCGCTATGCTTAAAAGCACGCTTTTTGCAAGCATGGTAACAGACGTTAAACTTCCTGATTTCGAAGGTGCGAAAGACGTTATCAGCCAGGTTACGGTCATGATGGAATATCTCAACAGCAACGACCTCGGCGAAGTTTCCGAAGC
>JAFTLJ010000084.1 GCA_017456005.1 Clostridia bacterium
TTCTTTTTTATGATACCTTTGCGAATTCGTTGTTTGAATTCACGTTTCTTTACAATCGGAGAGCAAACAACAATCGGATAACAGTTTTCATCGTCCGTTTCTTTCTTCAAGAGATTCATATAGTACATAATAGAATTCTCAACTGAATCCATCGCTTTATCGCTTTCACCAATAGCAAGATATGCTTGAGCGAGTAACAAATAACAATCTCCGGAATCGAAATCATGATAAGGTGGGGGACATTCATTCTTGAAGATGACATTCATAACCGCAAAAAATCTTTCATAGACCTCAATGGCTTCTGCGTAATTTCCATTGTTGTAATATGCCTTGCCCAAACAAGCAATATGGTCTTCAAAGGCTTGGAGCGCATAATCAATATCACTGCACAAATAAGTTGCTTGACGCTCGTAGTTACCCATATATTCATTTACAATTGCCATAGTGGAGTATAGCGTAAGATCTGTTCGGACGGGAAAGTTGCGTGCTTCGGTTGTAGCCAAGTCAAATTTCTTATTTGCGCTATATAGGAAAACCAAATTCTGTCGCGCCCATAAAATATCCGATACATTCTTTGAATTTGTGATTATGAAATTAGCCTGTCTGATCGTTTCGGGGATTATCGTTTCAGCACGCTCTTTGGCATATATCCACCCGTTATCCGGCAATGAAAGAGAAACACCCAAGTTCATGCAGTTAAACGTAATTAGATAATTATTTGGATATCTTTTTAGACCGTCCAACAAAATATCGTACGCCTTCAAATATGTTTCAAGTTTGCCATATTCTTGCATGTTGTTTGCAGTTGAGACTATTTTAAGCGCCTCTTCTGTTTCTGATGTGTGGTCTATGCCAAACAGAAAATCCGTACTCACATCAAAGATTGTTGCCAATGGCACAATCTGCGAAATATCCGGCATTCCAGAATCGTTTTCCCATTTTGAAATTGCTTGATACGTAACCCCTAATCGCTCGGCAAGCTCTTCTTGTGTAAAACCTCGTCCTTTTCGTAGATTCTTTATAATTTGCCCCATGGTCATTGCCGTAATTGCACCTCCGTTCATAATTTATACCGGTACTGTGATTTCATTATATCACATACTTTATGATCACTGAAGCGACTTAAAAATGAATTTACTCAACTTTTCGTTGAGTTTATTATAGCATAAAAACTTGAATTTGTCTACATAAAAGAATTCTGAAATATTGGGTGCTTGCGTCTGGGGCAAGCATAGCGCGTGGATGTCCACGCACCATCGGGCAGAAGCCCGAACCCACTATCCGCAGAGGAACGGCACGCAAAAGCCTCCCTCCGAGAGGGAGGGGGACCGCGATAGCGGTGGAAGGAGCCTGCGTGCCTTGAAATTTAGATTGACCTCATAATAACGCGCTCTCCCTCAGTCGCCTTACGGCGCCAGCTCCCTCCCGGAGGGAGCCTTTCGTAAGTTCCCAACGACAAAAACACCACCAAAGAAATCTCCTTGGTGGTGTTCGTGTTTTCTCCGTTAAAGATGCATAGCAGAGGGTGCGCTTTCGATATTTTATTGATTTTCCCACATATCTTTCAGCATATTGATATAGAAACCGCCGAGAACGGTGCGGTTCTGGAAGCCAACCTGGAAGGAGGTTTCTGTGTCGTACCAGTCGGTTATCGGCACACGCTGCTGTGTATCGCTCACCATTTTTGCGATGCAAGAGTAGATTTTGTCGCGGTATTCTTCGTTGTCTGTGAGCACCGTTGTCCACGCTTCCCAGTCGAGCTTGGTGTACATCTTGCGGTTGTCGAGCGGAACGCCGTATTCGTTCATTTTTTCTGAGTAAAGAGCGATTTCGCGCGCGTAGAACTCATCGGAGAACAGACCCAGCCCAAGGAGCTTATCCCAAACAAGGTTGTATTTAAGGCTCCACGTGCCCTCTCTGTCGAAAGCGAGGCGAGTTGCCTTTTCGTCCATAGCTTCTGTTTCGAAGCGGCGAGCCATATCCTGCGCTATGTCTGTATATCGTGTGTTGCCCGTAAGCTTGCCGTATGCGGCGAGCGCTGCGATGGCTTTGAGCGAAAGGTTGCAGTTATGGGCAAAGTGACCCGCAAAATCGTCTGTGCAAAGCTGGTTTTCGGGGTTATAGCCGTATTCTATAAGGTATTCTGCCCATTTTTCCATAAGCTCACGGTTTTCTTCTGCAAAGGCGGCGGAGCCTTCTGCGCGGCAAATAGCGGCTACTGTAAGAATGAAGTTACCGCATTCCTCAACGGGCATCTGTTCCTCTTCGCTGAGTATACCGTGGCGTGCGCTGTATACCTGGCCCGTGGCGAGGGGGTACTGTCCGCAGTCGTGCGGTGCGTAGGGGTAAGCCCAGCGTGCGCTCGTGGCTTCACGAACGATGGGGCGGAGCATACCTTTAACAAGCTCGGGGTTGAGCATAAGGAAAAGGGGAATGGAGGGGTAGGTTACGTCGAGCGTGGCGATGCAGCCGTTAGAGTAACATTCCTTGGAGAAAAAGAGCACTTCGCCGTTTTTGCCGCGGCAAAGCTTGTGTGCGGCTATAGCTTGGCGGTATGCAAGCGCACCAACGTTTGCGTAATCTTCGCCATAGGCAAGCATTTTTTTTGTGAACTCACGGTCGAATTTCTCACATTTGGCAAAAACCTCGTCGGCATCGGCGAGTGCTGCCTTTGCCGCCGCGTCGAAGCTACCATATGCTTCTTTATAATATGCATCTATAATATCGCCGTAGTAGTTGATGGAATGTATATCGTCGTATGCAACGGCTATTGTGTCGCTCGCGCCCTTGCAAATTACAGCGAGTGCGGCGTTAAGACCATACGTTACATCTTCGCTGAAGTAGTCTATAAATCCGCCCTCGCGGCAGAATGCGCGGCGGTTGGAAAAATTGCCGATGAAAGCATCTGTTTTGCAGAGGTGCAGGTAGCCCCAATCTATGCGCACACCGTCGCCGGAGCGATTTAGGGGGCGCTGGTCGATATTTCCACAGAACATGGAATATTCCGTTCTGCCGAATTTAACGCGCTGGCGGTCGGAATCTATGCAGGCGTCTGTGCCAATGTCGAAATAAAATTCTATATCGTGCTCGCCCTCTGTTTTGGGCTCGGCGAGGTAGCGTATATAGGAAACGGGGCGCGAAGCGAGCGCGAGATCGTCGAGAAGCAGGGGCGTTGTGAACGTAAGCGTAAGCTTCAAAAGAGCGTTTTCAAAAGTATATATAGTGGAAGTAGGCGTTACATCGAGGTTTGTCTGCTTGATATAAGGGAATCCTTCGCAGTAATCTTTGTTGGAATAAACCATATTGCCCATGCAGATAAAGGCTTTGCCGTCTATTTTGATGATGCCGGTCATAGCGTTTCTGGTGCCTGTCCAATGGCGAGTTACCTCGCGCGTGAGCTCATCGGAAAAGGACCATATGGAAAAATACGGGTCTACCGTTATAAGCGGAACTGAAACGGGGCGAAAATCTTTTTTCATAATAAATCTCCTTTTTGGGGAATGTCGTTATTATAATTTTACCATATTTCGGGCGAGTGTCAAGAAAAAAATGTGTTTAAAGCCGAAATACCAAGCGAGCCGTGAAAATACGAGCGAAATACACATTCAACCAATCGTAGAATATAATTAAACCTTACAGTTATTGACTATTGTAATGTTTTTTGATAGAATATAGGTGTAAAAAATGTGCACATGAAAATTTAATTTCCAAAAAATCAAAAAACAGCCCAACCAATTTTAAAAATCAGACACTATATAAGTGTAAGAAAACTTTGAAAGCGAGGAATGATTATGAATTACGAAAAAAACAAAAAGTATTTCGACAGCAACGATAAGCATTTTTATGTCGGCGTTGTAATTCTCGGCATAGGCGCGGTGCTTTTTGCGCTGTGGTTTATGCGCTTGAGCTTTTTGCCGATGCAGGCGATGTTTGCGCTGGTCTTTGCCGTTGTCGGCGCCGCCGTGGCTTTTGTGCCGCGCTCTTTTCGCACAAGTGAAAGCGAGCTCGATGGCATTATAGAAGCAAAAACAAAAAATTATGCCGAAGAAACTGCGGAAAATGCGGGAATTGAGCACATGATTTCCCGAAAAATTCGCCCTTGCACCTTGGGCGGCTATGTTTTCGAGGGTGAGAACGTGCTTGTGCGCCGAGGCAAGGATGACAGACGCTACCGTTCGAGCATTTATATGGCGACAGCCCTTATTTTCACCAATGACGGCATATATGCTGCGCAAAAAACATTCTCTCTTACGGAAGAAGCGGAAAGCGAAACCGATGCGGAGTTTTTCTACGAGGACCTTGAAAAAGCATATGTAAGCGAAGAAGAAATTCCCGTTGCAGACGGGGCGAAGGCAAAAGTGAATTTTGTGGTTCTCGTAAGCGGAGGAAAAGAGGTTTTGCGTGCGCCTGCCAAGCCCTCCTATGCGCTCACATCGCTCTGCGACGACATAAACCACGAAATCGCGGAAATAAAACGCAAAAAATAAGCTATATACCACCTCTTTGCAAGCCAAGATATGTGTGCAAAAAAATCCTTTCATAAAAAAGCAAAGACGGAAAAACAGCCAAGCGTGCGCTTGGCTGTTTTTGCTTTTTATTCGGCGAAATTTGTTTCTATGACCCTTGCACATTCTGCAGGAGAATATACCCATTTTTCGATATGCTCTGCCGAAATTTTGTAATCAAAGCGCTTTTCCTGCGCTTCGGGGGCAGGGAATGTGTCCACTATCACGAGCTTTACCTTCATTTTTTCGGGAATAATATTTTTTATGTATACCGCTGCAGTTTGCCCTGCTTCTATATCCTCGCGGTATTCCGCGAGCCCGGCGAGGTTTGGTGCAAGCTCCACAAAAATGCCGTATGGCTCTATGCTGCGCACCACGCCCGAAACCGTTTGACCTATGCAGAAAACATCTGCGTTTTCCTCCCAAGTGCCGAGAAGCTCTTTATGCGTCATATAAATTCTGCCTGTTTCATAGTCGATACTTTTTACGGCGGCTTTTATCTGCATACCCGCAAAAAATCTGTCGCTCGGGTGCGAAATGCGCGAAACCGAAATACAGTCTATAGACATAAGCGAAACCACGCCGCAGCCTATATCGAGAAATGCACCGAAAGGCTCAAGGTGAGTGACGGTTGCGTCTATAACATCACCTGCTTCGAGCAAGGAGAGGTAGTTTTCCGTGCATTCTCGCTGTGCTGCCGCACGCGAAAGTATGGCGGTTTTTTCGCCGTTTAGCTCGCTGAACCCTATTATTTTAAAGCAAACTGCTTTGCCTACGCGCGTTATAACGGCGATATCCTTTGTTTCTTCGCCGTTTTTGTTGTATTCAACCTCGTTTTTGGGCATAATGCCGCGCATTTTACCGAGCAGAAAGGCAAGTTCCTTGCCATCGCCCCTGTCCTCGCAATATAGCGCAACGCTTTCCAAAATCTTGCCCTCTGCCGCCGCACGCTCGAGCGCGGCTTCGCAAGATAAATATTCTCTGTTTGCGGCGGTGGCGATAAGGCGCCCCTCCGGTTTATACGTGTTGTTCATTGATGATCCTCCGTTTTTTGCTTTTGCTAATGTTTATTCGTTACGCGCGGTATTTATGCTATATAATTTGACAATAATAATTTTAAATGCTATAATTTAAGGGGTAAAAATGAAGCGAAAAATGCTTATAATAGGTATAGTTATGAACGCGGCAGGCACAGAACGCTCGTTTCTTTCCTTTGCCGAAAAAATAGATTACAATAAATATGAAGTAGAACTTTTGCTCGCCGCGCGCGAGGGGGCGTTTCTGCCGCTTATTCCTGCGCAAATTAAGGTGAGCGATATGGGAGAATATGGCGAAATTTTCAAAATAACGCGAAAAAATGCGTTTCCCGTTATAAAAAAGCTGTTTCTGTGCAAGAATCCGTTTTTTGCCTTGAAACTTCTGCCAGATGTTATAAAGATGAAAAAAGGCGAGCCGGAGCGCTTTTATGCTGCAAACCGCATTTGGCTTAAAGTCATGTCTAAAATGCCGAAACACGAGGGCGAGTACGACGTGGCGCTCGCCTATTGGGGCGACCACACTATGTTTTATATGCTGGACAAGGTAAACGCGAAAAAGAAAATTGCGTGGCTTCACTTCGATTACGACGAGCCGCCGCGCGAGGATGCGGTGTATCTGCCGTATTTTGAAAGGTGCGACAAAATCGTAACTGTTTCGAAAGAGATAGAAAACTCGCTTGCGGCGAAATTCCCTCGGCTTTGCGGAAAAATCGAAACGATTGAAAATTTTATAAACGAGCACGAAATTCGCGAAAAAGCCAAAGAGCCGTGTGCGTATCGCGATGGCTTTTGCGGTACGGCACTTCTTTCCGTGGGGCGACTTTGCGAGCAAAAGGGGTTTGACCTTGCCATACCTGCCGTAGCGCGCCTTTTCCGCGAGGGGGAAAATATTCATTATTATATAATAGGAGAGGGTGAGGCGGAGTACACGGCAAAGCTGCGCGCTCTCATAGCAGAAGCGAGGGCTGAAAAATGTGTAACACTCTTGCTGCGCACGGATAACCCATATAAATTTATGGCGCGGTGCGACGTGTATTTGCAGCCGTCGCGCCACGAAGGCAAACCTATAACGGTGGAAGAAGCGAAAGTTTTGGAAAAGCCCTTGTGTGTTACAAATTATAAGTCCGCGCGCGAACAGGTTGCGGGGGTTAAAAATGCAGTAGTTTGCGAAATAAGCGAAGCGGGAATATATGATGGAATTAAAGAAATTTTGAGGAGAATATGATTATGTTCAATGGATTTAATAAAAAGACAATAGAGATTTTAGACAGCTTGAAGTTCAACAATAACAAACCGTATTACAATAGTATAAAGGAAAAATATACTGAAAACGTGACAAAGCCTTTGAAACTTTTGAGCGAAGATTTAATAGAGGTTTTGCGTGATATTGATATTGATTTGGTTGCCAATACGCGTTATTGCGTTTCAACTCCGTTTGCCGATGCGAGATTTAATAAAGCGAAACCTATAAAAGAATATGTATATTTGAGATATCGTATTAACCCGCAGAAAAGCAGCAATGTGCTCGGATATTTTTTCGATGCTTCGCCTGAAGGTATGAAATACGGGCTTAAACTCTACAAAGCGTCTCCTCGCGGGGTGCGTGACATTGGCGATGAACTTCTTTGGGAGAATCTTGACGTTTTAAATGCGCTTGCGGGAAAAGGGTATTTATTGACAATGGGCGGTTCTGATGAGCACGAAGAACGTTTTTCAAAAGTAGCGCTCAATAAAAAAGAATGGGTAAAAGGAAAAGATTTTATGCTCTATAAAAAATGCGATATTGAGGATACTTTCTTTGAAAGAGCACTGTTTGATAAAATAAGCGCGGATTTTTGCGAATTGAAGAATGTATATTACATATTGAAAGATACGATTGTGCTATAAACAATCTAAGAAAGAGATTATGGTGAGCAATTTTTACAATTACGATTTTCACGATGCTGTTATAGAGAAAATAGAAATAAACGGAAATGAAACGGTTTTACATATTGATTTTGATTCTGACGGACTAAAAGCGAAAATAATTTGCCGCGAAACGGTGGGAATTACAAATCTTTGTATGTGGGAAGATAATGAGATTTATAATGCAACGCTCCGAAAAGTTGAAGATTTTTCCGTATCTTTTCTTGAAAATATAAAAAATATGCACCCTGTATATAAAGAAGTGTGTCAAAATCCCATACGAGAGGGACTTCTTGATTTGGCGGTGGAACTTACCAACAATATGATTTTCCATATTTATTGCTATAAAACAGAGGTTTGCGAGATTTAAAAAATCAAGTTTTTTCAAAAAACTTTCAAAAAAACAAAAAGAATTTTTCAAAATTTAGCGAGCATTTTGGGGTTTTTGGGGTGCTGTTTCGGCATATTTCGCGGTATTCGGCAAAAACTCATAGTAAAGATGCACAAATGAAGCAGGCACGTTTGATTTTGTATGCACAAAAGTTCCAAAGACAAAAATTTTTAAATTTTTTTAAAAAAAAGCATTGACAAAGAGGAAAGTGTGTGCTATACTAGTGGAGCGCTGTTGAGGAAGCGGCGCGAAACGGTCCTTGAAAATTGAACAACTTAAAGATTCAAAAAATGATTGACAAAGTCAAAACAAAGAATCTCGTTAATATACTTTGAAACTCAAAAAA
>JAFTLJ010000085.1 GCA_017456005.1 Clostridia bacterium
GAAGCTGATGCGTCATCTCTCTGGGGTAGTTATAGTAAAGCGAGTTTGCCGTGCGCATGAATTTCCACATATCCCCGTGGCGCACGTATGCGATTATCGCCTCGCGCATGGGGTAGTTCATAACGGAATCCAGCTCTTTCCCGTTGAAGTAGGAGCGCCTTTTTCCATAGGAAACCTTGTTGGAAGCGTCCTCCCAGACCTCGCCGAGAATAAGCGCGTCTTCCCTTTCTGCTCTTGCCGCCGCGGAAAGCTCCGTGAGAAATTTATCGGAAAGCTCGTCGGCTACGTCAAGACGCCAACCGCATATTCCTTCGCGGATATATTTTCTTACGATGCCGTCCTTGCCGAAAAGAAACTTTTTATAGGAAGGATTGTCGCTCATAACGCGCGGCAGGTTTTTGAAGCCCCACCACGATTCATATTCATCGGGAAAGCTTGTGAAGTTATACCATTCGGCATAGGGCGACTGCTCCGATAGGTAAGCGCCGAGCCCGGGATATTTGCCGTATTTATTGAAGTAAACGCTGTCGTCGCCCGTGTGGTTGAAAACACCGTCGAGTTTGATGGAAATTTTATATTTTTTCGCCGCCTTTATAAGCGAGCGAAACGCCTCTTCCCCGCCGAACATCGGGTCTATTTTCGTGTAATCCGCCGTGTCGTACTTGTGCGTGGAGGAGGAAAGAAAAATCGGGTTGAGATATATCGCCGTAACGCCGAGCGAGGCGATGTATTTGAGCTTTTTTTCAATGCCGGGAAGGTCGCCGCCGAAGAAAACGTTGTTTTGGAAGTTTTTGTCGCCCGGGCGGAAATATTCGGGTGTGCCGTGGTACCAGTCGGAGTTGAGCTTTGCATCCGCCTTCAGCTCCTCGTGGCCGCCGCGGAAAAATCTGTCGGGAAAGATCTGGTACGCTATGCCGCCGCGGAAAAATTCGGGGTATTTTTCGCGCTTCTCGTAGATGAGCAGCTGAAAGCGTTCATCGTCCTGGGGTACGCGGTCTATGATCTTCTCCGAAAAATCGGCATTGTCGCGCACGGCGAAAAATTCGCCGTGCGTATTTTTCAGCAAGTATTCATAAAAGAACAAGCCGCTTTTTTTCGAAATTTTGCTCATCGGAATTTCGAGAAAAAAGTTTCCGTCACAGTCCCTGCCCATTTCGAATTCTTTTCTTTTGCCGTCGGCATCGGAAAAGAATATCATTTTTGCAAGTTCAGCGGATATTTTCATATCCAGAACGAAGCGCACGGTCGCATCGAGAGTGAAAGCGCCGCAAAGCCCCGTTTCCAAAGCTCCATCCTCGGAGATAAGGAGCTTTTTCTCTATCCTGTTCCAAATTTTAGTGCCTTTTATAAAGCTCGCCATAAAAAAGTTATTCCTTTACAGTTGTAAGATTCCAGATGTTTTCGGCATATTCGGCAATATACAGGCCGCCGATAACCATTAATGTCATAAGCGAGGCGGCTACAACACCGCTGATTATAGAGCGCTTAATGTTTTTAAAGCCGCGGTTGGTTATGGCGCCGATTGCAATGGCACAAAGAATTGAACACGCCACAAAGAAGAACCAGAATACCATATTGAAGTCTAAACTAAAGCCCGTGAGCACGGCTGCCATAAGGAAGCCGCCAACTATTGAAACCAGCAGCGATATTATAACCGGCATAAACTTAAAGGAATAGGCATCGCCTGCGGTTTCGGTTCTTCTAACCTTGAAGAGCTTTACTGCCGCAACCACACAAAGCAGGCCGAAAACAATAAGGCCGATAACCGTAAATGCATTTGTTACCTCTATAGGCGCGGAAATATTTGTGGGCCTTTCAAGAGCGGTGGGAAGGTTCATAAGTTTATAGAAGGCAAAGGCTATTGGGGTTAGGTAGATTAGCTGATAATAATCGAAGGCAAGGCCAGTTGCCGACTCTTCGGCCACGCCGAAGATAAGCGCTAAAATTAGAACGGGGGCAATATTAATTGCAGCAAAAGCAATTATTGTATCGAAATATCCGCCGCTGCAAATTACAAACAACAGGCAAAAAGCAGTTAATACGATAAGGGATAGCAGCATAAACAAATAGGTGTTTATTGCGGTTACCATACTAACGCCATCAACGGTGGGAAGAAAGTTTAC
>JAFTLJ010000086.1 GCA_017456005.1 Clostridia bacterium
CCGGGAGGGAGCTGGCGCCGTAAGGCGACTGAGGGAGAGCGCGTTACTATAAAGTCAATCTAAACTCCAAGTCTCGCAGGCTCCTTCCACCGCTATCGCGGTCCCCCTCCCTCTCGGAGGGAGGCTTTTGCGTGCCGTTCCTCTGCAGATAGTGGGTTCGGGCTTCTGCCCGATGGTGCGTGGACATCCACGCGCTATGCTTGCCCCAGCCGCAAGCGTCGGGAAAGCGAAAAAACAACTGAATATATATTCTGACAAGCGACGAACAACTGTGAGTTGATATGCAATCCGAACAAGTTGTTTACTTCTTGCTGTTTTTGTGATATAATTTAATCACAACCGAAGAGCTCACGGTGAAATTCGGAAAGGAAACTTGATTATGAAAGAAATAAACATTTCAAAAAATATAGCAGATCTCAGAAAGCGTAAGGGCATTACCCAAGAGCAGTTGGCCGGTGCTCTAAATATTTCTCCCCAAGCTATTTCGAAATGGGAAACCAATACATCTTTTCCTGATGCGCAAACGCTTCCTCTGATAGCTACATACTTTGAAGTAAGTATAGACTATCTTTTCTACTGTGAAGACTATGCCTATAATGATATCTACAATAAGGTTTTTGACAAAGTAGCAGAACACGCACAAATGAGTATGGCATCTTATGAAGACGCTCTAAAAATATTCGCCCCTGCTCATCACGGTATTTCTCGAGGCAATCTCAGAGGAAAGAATACTGAAATGCATGATGAGCCTGCACATATTTCTAACGAAAATGGTTTGTCACTGTTATCGGGCAAGGGATATGGCGCGCTTGTTACAAGAAAGTTTTTTGAAAACGTGAACCAAGAGACGGTAGAATTTGCACAAACAATTCTCCCCACTCTTTCAAAGAAAAACAATATCCTCGTTTGCTTGGCTATCATATCCATGAGCGACATCAGCTTTGGAGAAATGAAAGAAAAATTGAATTTTGAGGAAAACACATTACGTGAAGCTCTTGATGAATTGATTGCTGTTAACGTTGTAATTGAAAAGAAATCCAAGCATAAATCTTTAGGCTTTACCTATGAGGTCAACGAAATGTATCATACTTGTCTGTGTATTATTTTTGCAACCCTTGAAATGCAACGCTATTCATTGAAAGGAATTTCATGTTGTATGGGATACGGTGATTATCCTATACAGTTTTAATTCTTGCCCCGCTTCGGCGGGGCTTCTTCTTTGCTTTCTGCATATCAAAAGCCACCACGAAAAAACGTGGTGGCTAATTTCATTTTACCGCTAATTTTGCAGATGCTCCTTGCAATTGCCCTTTTTCTTAAGAAAAAGAGCCTAGCTTGTTAGTTCTTTTGCAGAAAATTTATATTGACTTGCACGGGCTCGGGTGCTATAATTTTTGTATGAACCTATCGAAAAAGGAGATAAACAAAATGAAAGAAATGAGTTTTGAAACAAAATGTATTCAGGCAGGCTACGTTCCCGGCAACGGCGAACCCCGCCAGATCCCGATAATACAGAGCACTACTTTTAAATACGATACAAGCGAAGATATGGGCAAGCTCTTCGACCTTGAGGCAAGCGGTTATTTCTACACGCGCCTCCAGAACCCCACGAACGATTACGTTGCGGCGAAGATAGCAGCTCTCGAGGGCGGCACGGCGGCTATGCTCACCTCCTCCGGCCAGGCGGCTAACTTCTACACAATATTCAACCTCGCCTCCTGCGGCGACCACGTTGTTGCCGTTTCCACGATCTACGGCGGCACGTTCAACCTCTTCTCCGTTACGATGAAGCGTATGGGCATTGAATTTACGTTCGTTTCCCCCTACTGCACCGACGAAGAGCTCGAAGCGGCTTTCCGCCCCAATACAAAGGCTGTTTTCGGCGAAACCATCGCAAACCCCGCGCTTATCGTGCTTGATATCGAGCGTTTTGCCGGTGCAGCACACGCACACGGCGTTCCGCTTATAATCGACAACACATTCCCCACGCCGTTCCTCTGCAACCCCTTCAAATTCGGAGCGGATATAGTTACACACTCCACAACAAAATATATGGACGGCCACGGCGCCGGTGTAGGCGGCTGCATAGTTGACAGCGGCAAGTTCGATTGGACAAAATACCCCGATAAATTCCCCGGCCTCTGCACGCCCGACGAAAGCTACCACGGCGTAACGTACACAGAGCGCTTCGGGCTCGAAGGCGCTTTTATCACAAAAGCAACGGCACAGCTTATGCGCGATTTCGGCTCCATTCAGTCCCCCCAGAACGCTTTTCTCCTTAATCTCGGCCTCGAAAGCCTGCACGTTCGCATGGAGCGCCACTGCGAAAACGCGCTTAAGATCGCAAAATTCCTCTCCGCCCACGAAAACGTTACTTGGGTTAAATACAGCGGACTCGAAGGCGACAAAGACTACGCGCTCGCACAGAAGTACCTTCCCAAAGGCTCTTGCGGCGTTGTAAGCTTCGGCGTTAAGGGCGGCAGAAAAGCGGCAGAAGCGTTTATGAAGAAGCTCAAGCTCGCATCTATCGAAACACACGTTGCAGATGCGCGCACGTGCTGCCTGCACCCCGCAAGCGCAACACACCGCCAGATGAACGACGAAGAGCTTATAGCGGCAGGTGTTTCCGCAGATCTCGTTCGCCTTTCTGTAGGTCTTGAAAACGCAGACGACCTTATAGCAGACCTTGCGCAGGCACTCGCAGAATAAATCAAAAAATTTGCATATCCGAAGAGCCTCGCTTTGTACAGAGGCTTACTGTAAAAGGAGTAAATAAATCTATGAAAACTAAAATTTGGGCACACAGAGGTGCTTCCGCATACGCACCCGAAAACTCGCTGGAATCCTTCGCCCTCGCCATAGAAATGGGCGCACAGGGCATAGAGCTCGACATCTACGAAACCTCCGACGGCAGGCTCGTTATTCACCACGACAACAACATAAAGCGTATGTCCGGTGTGGACGCAAAAATTTCCGAAACAGATTTCGCCACGCTCCGCTCCTACAACTTCGCAGGTGAATACGGCCAAAAATACGATTTTGTAAAAATACCCGAATTTTGCGAAGTACTTGAGCTTTTCAAGCCCACGGATATGACGATAAACGTGGAAATGAAAGAGGGCTCGGATAACTACATCCGCGCCATAACCTCGCTTGTGCGCGAATACGGCATGGAAGAACAGGTAATATACTCCTCCTTCGACCATTTCAAGCTCAAAAAGATAAAAGAAATAAACCCCCACGCATATGTGGGCGCGCTCTATTCCTTCAACATGGCTTGCCCTTGGGAATATGCCAAAGCCGCAGGCTTCGATGCTTTGCATCCTTCCTACGACCAGCTTTACAAATTCAAGCAGGAATTTGGCATAGATTACATCGCAGAGGCGCACGCACTCGGTATAGAGGTTAACCCCTGGACGGCGAATAAGCCCGGCATTATTGCCAACCTTGTGGAATGGGGCTCCGACCACATCATCACAGACGTACCCGACATCGCGCTCGAAAAAGTGCGCGAAAACGGATAAGAAAAAATGCTTACCTAAAGGGCGTGCAAAATTAGCGGAGAAACTATGGCTAGTTGTTTAATAATTGCTCCGCTGTAAACAAATAAGTAACCCCGACATATCTGTCGGGGTTTTGCTTATTACGTCAATTTACGGGTGAGCTCCTTGCAAAACAACTCAAAATTTTCTTTCTGATTTTCAATTTGATATGCCTTCAAAGGCACTCTTAATTTACAGGGAGCTCCCTCCAAAAATTTAATTTTGACTATGTATTGCTTTGGGAAAAGGCTCTTTCGAATCTTAAACTTTTTTATTTCTAAAGGTACTTTTATTGTGTATGATACTTCTTTACCAGAAAACGTCAAGACTGCTCCCAGCAAATTATTGTCGGACAAGCCCCAGTAACCAGAATAAAAATTTGTTCCTTGCAACAAGATTGCAAAAAATGAACATTTCAAGTTTTCCTTTCCATCTAAAAGAGAGGTTAAGGAATCTGTCATTAATTTTTGATAATTCATAATATCTCCTTTATCGCAAGTTTCGCATTTGTTTTACAAATGCATCGGGCGAAGCCCATACCCCTATGTTTGCACGTATCCAAAGGCTCCCTCCGGGAGGGAGCTCCCGACGAAGTCGGGTGAGGGAGAGCGCGTTACAATGAAGTTAGTACAAATCTAAAGTCAC
>JAFTLJ010000087.1 GCA_017456005.1 Clostridia bacterium
GCATAGGCGACACTATAAGAATTTCGCTCACGGATAATCCCACGCAAGAGGTTTATTATGCAAAAAAACTTCTGCGCGCGCTTGAGCTTACAGACGAAAAATATATAAACGTAATTTCTTGCCCCACCTGCGGCAGAACGAAAATAGACCTCATAAAAATTTGCGAAGAAATTGAAAAACGCTTGCCCGAGCTTCCCGAGCCCACGAAAAACTTGACCGTTGCCGTTATGGGATGCGTAGTAAACGGACCCGGCGAAGCGCGCGAAGCTGATATAGGTATTGCGGGCGGTGAGCACGAAGCGCTCCTTTTCGCACACGGCAAAACAATTCGCAAAATTTCCGAAAGCAATATCGTAGACGAGCTTTTAGACGAAATTAAAAAACTTATCTAAATAATTCTCACAAAAATTCCGTTCACAGCGGAATTTTTGTGAGAATAATACTATTATAATACTATCGAAAGAAATATAGTGATGGAAAATAAAATGCAAAATTCAAAAACTCTTTCCGCGGCTTTTCCAAGATGTAATTTTTCGCAGGAAAGCCGAGAGATAACCGATATTGGCAGGCTTGCCGCCAATTTACGCGTGGCGAAAGTGGAAAGGGCGGTTGAAGCAGACGTTTATTTCCCGTTTGTGATACCATACAGAAACATTTACACGGCAGAACGGGAGATAATGAAGGCATATATGCTGAACTATGCCAAAATCTACCCCAAATATGATTCCGAGCTTTTCAACGATGAAAGCCTAAAAGAAGTTCTTTGGGAAGCACAGAAAACAGATGCCGTTTCCCGCAGTTTTTTGCCGAAATGCACGTTTGACAGGGTGGGAAACAAAATCACCATTCATCTTAACGTAGGCGAAGGTGCGGTAGATTTCGTCAAGTGTGCCCAAATGGAAAAGAAGCTTTCTGATATAATCTTCAGAGAGTTTAATATAAAATGCGAAATAGACTTTACACATTCTGAAACAGCAGATATTGAATTTGACGAAACTATTCAGCGCCAGATACAGTCTTATTCCGCGCGGAAATTTTCCGATACAGATGCGCCGCCATCTAAAGCAGCGATGGAACACGCAGAAAAAGCCGCTGTTTCCTCTGCCAAAAACGCTTCTTCGGGCGCGCCGGTTATGGAGTATACTTCTGCGCCAAAAATAGCGAAAACAACTCTTTTAAACGAAAACAAAGACGCCTACATAGACGAAAACGGCTTTCTGCACGCAGGATTTATGGTTTTCGACATAAACGAGCCAATCGTATTTTACGGCAAAAACTTTAATATACACCCCACAACGATTGCCAACTTGAACCGCGCTTTGAATAACGTAACCTTGGTTGGCGAAATATTCGGTGTAAACGTCAAAGAAATGAAGAAAAAAGGCAATTTTTCCGTTTCTTTCGGCTTGACAGACAAAAACGGTTCCGTTACCGTAAAAAAACTGATTTCCGAGGAGCGCGGCGAGCAAGAATTTCTTAAGCTAAAAGACGGAATGGTACTTGCCATAGAAGGAAAATATTCCTTTGATGAATTTGAAAACGAGAACGTATTAACGCCTTACTCCATTATGGAAGTAAAAAAACTCGCGCGCGAAGACAATGCGCCCGTAAAGCGAGTTGAATTGCATCTGCATACAAATATGTCCTCTATGGACGCAACGATACCGCCCGACGTAGCCGTAAAAACCGCGCAAAAATTCGGTCATTCCGCCATCGGTATAACAGACCACGGCAACGTTCAAGGCTATCAGGAAGCCATGCTGGCAGTTGAAAAACTCGCTAAAGACGGCAAAAAAATCAAAGTTCTCTACGGTGTAGAGGCTTACTTTGTAGACGACACCGCAAAGGCTATTTTCGGAAGCGATAAAGCAAGCTTTCAAGATGAATTTGTCGTATTCGATATAGAAACAACCGGGCTTTCCCCCCTCAATTGCAAAATTACCGAAATAGGCGCTGTTCTGGTTAAAAATAACGAAGTTTTAGATAGATTCCAAACTTTTGTAGACCCAGAAACACCGATACCGCAAGAAATAATCAACCTCACGGGAATCACGGATGAAATGGTAAAAGGCGCTCCCAAAGACAGCAAAGCTGTGGCAGATTTTATAAAATTCATAGGCGGCAGAATGCTTATAGCGCACAATGCATCCTTTGATATGAGCTTTATAAGAAAAGTTGCA
>JAFTLJ010000088.1 GCA_017456005.1 Clostridia bacterium
CGAGCCGCAGCGAGAAGGTGGCACGGCGTAGCCGTGACGGAAGGAGCCTGCGTGACTTTAGGTTTGTACTAACTTCATTGTAACGCGCTCTCCCTCACCCGACTTCGTCGGGAGCTCCCTCCCGGAGGGAGCCTAAGGATGCGCGCAACCTTAGGGGTATGGGCTTTGCCCTATGCCTTTGTAATACAAAGGCGAAACTGGCAATAAAGAAAAATGAAAGCATTTAATTTGCCGAGGTGAGTGTTTTGATATTTTGGATAGAGAAACAATTCAAAAATGAATATATTGACTCTGCAAAAGAGACTGGCATCAGATGTGTATTTTCTAATGAATTTAATGAAGATACCAGAACCGAAATAATGCAATTCATAAAATTTATCAGAGCCAATTATTATTTTCCCATTAGGGTAAAAATATGGTTTGATAACGAAACTCATTTTGTCAATCAAATAGATGGTCACAAATATTATGGAGTTTTTTATGATGGCGATTCTGATAAAACGACATATCCCAAAATTTATATTGCAGCAAAACAGACTGAAAAAAATTCTATAGAAGATATATTGTTTAGCATAGCACACGAATTGACCCATTATTATCAATGGTATTTTCTTGAAGACGATAAACGAACAGACAGAAGTTTGGAAATAGAAGCAAACAAATGGACTAAATATATCCTATACACATATTATTGTGAAAATCCAACCGAATAATATTCTAATTGTAAAACCCCGACAGACATTAAAATCTGTCGGGGTTAATCTTTGTCTTCTGCGATGCAAATATGCCTTTTTGGACCGTCGGGGACACCGGTCCCTACAAGGAGAAATCAAACTTCCTTATGAGAAGCAGCCTTTTGCGGTCTTTTTTATTCAAACAGAATATTTTTCGGAATATTCACGGTACATTCTTTTGTAATCGGGGCGTTCTGCTTTAACCTCTTTAAGGTATTCGTGCAAAGCAAGGCTGTCGTGCGACATTTCTATAACACAGCCTGCTATGTTGGAGCAATGGTCGGAAACACGCTCCAGGTTTGTGAGCAGGTCGGACCATATAAAACCCACTTCTATGGAGCAGTTGCCCGCTTGCATTCTGCCTATGTGGTTTGAGCGAAGCTTTGCCCGGAGGTCGTCTATAACCTGCTCCAGCTGCTCTACCTTGTACGCTGTTTCCAGATCGTTTTTTGTGTAGGCTTCATATGCAAGGTCTATAATTTCGTTTACTGCGGAAGTTATTATGCCAAGCTCTTTCTGCGCTTCTTCCGAAAAGTTAAGCTTCTTTTCCGCCAGCTCCTCTGCCGATTCGAGCACGTTTACGGAGTGGTCGGAAATTCGCTCCAGGTCGCCTATCATATGCAGTAGCTTGGAGGATTCGTGCCTGTCCTTGTCGCTCAGGTGGTGTGTGCCGAGCTTTACAAGGTAGCTGCCGAGCACGTCCTCGTATTTATCCACCCTGCTTTCGGAAAGGCGCAGGGCGGCCGCCTTTTCCTCTGTAAGCTTGCTTATATCAAGCACTGCCAGAGAGTCTTTAAGCGAATTGATGGAAAGCTCTGCCATTTCTTTTGTGAACACACGGCAGCGCTCTATAGCTATGGCAGGGGTTGCCATAAGTCGCTCGTCTATGCTGATGGTTTTAGAGGCTGCAAGCTCTTCTTTCGTAACGGGAATGATTTTGAGCGAAAGCTTTTCCAGCAGCTTTGCGCAAGGGAAGAGAAGCAGTGTGCAAAGCACGTTAAACAGCGTGTGGCAAACGGCTATGGAAAGCTCGCTTGCGTTTTCCGCGAGAATAGCGGGGCTTACCGCCGCTTTTACTATACAGAATACCGCAAGGAAAACGAGCGTACCAATTATATTAAATATAAGATGTACAACAGAAGCGCGGCGAGCGTTTCTGTTCGTGCCCACAGAGGAAATCATCGCCGTAACACAAGTGCCTATGTTCTGACCCATAATGATCGGCACGGACATGCCCACGCTTATCGCGCCCGTGGAGGAGAGCGCCTGCAAAATGCCGACGGAGGCAGAGGAAGATTGTATTATTGCCGTGAGCAAGGCCCCTGCAAGAACACCGAGAACGGGGTTTGTGAACATTGTGAGCATGCTTGCAAAGCCTGCATCCGTTTTAAGCCCCGAAACGGCGGCGGACATCGTGTCCATACCGAACATAAGCACGGAAAAGCCGAGCAAAATTACGCCTATATCGCGTTTTTTGTTGTTTTTGGAGCCCATGTAGAGCAGAATGCCTATAAGCGCAAGAATAGGGGTGAAGGAGGAAGGCTTCAGCATCTCCATGTACCACGCACCACCGTCCAGCCCCGTAAGGCTGAGAATCCACGCCGTTACCGTCGTGCCGACGTTAGCACCCATAATTACGTTTATCGCTTGCGAAAGAGAAAGCAGACCCGAGTTTACAAAGCCCACGACCATTACCGTGGTGGCAGAGGAGGACTGTATAACGGCTGTAACCCCCATACCTGTGAGAAAACCCGTGAATCTGCCGCCCGTAAGCTTGCCGAGAATATTTTTAAGCTTCGAGCCGGCGGCTTTTTCGAGGTATGCGCCCATAAGGTTCATTCCGAAAAGGAAAAGGCACAGGCCGCCGATAAATTCAAGTATATCCCATACTTCCATTTAAAAATTAAACTCCTTTTAAATTTTATTCCTAACAATATTATCACCGCGCAGGGGTTTTGTCAATAAAAATCGGTATGAAAAAATTATTTTTAAAAAACGAAAATATTTTTGGAAAACACTTGACTTTTTATAATGAACTATGCTAAAATAATATGCCGCTTAATCTACGGTTCGAAAAAATGCAATGCATTACCGTTGTTAGCGAGTCATATAATGAAAGAGAGGTGCTTTCTGAAATGTTCGCAATCATAGTAACAGGTGGAAAGCAGTACAAAGTTGAAGAAGGCGACGTAGTTTTCGTAGAAAAACTCGAAGCTAACGAAGGCGAAGAAGTAACATTCGATACAGTTCTCGCTGTTTCCGGTGAAACATTCGTAGCCGGCGCACCCACAGTTGAAGGTGCATCTGTAACTGCAAAAGTTCTTAAGAACGGCAAAGGCAAAAAAATCCACGTTCTTAAATACAAATCCAAGAAAAATGAAAAGAAAAAAATCGGTCACAGACAGCCTTATACAAAGGTTCAGATCGAAAAAATCGTTGGCTGAGCAGTATGATTAAGGTAGTAGTTTATAAAAGCGGTATGCGCTATTACGGTTTTCACGTTTCCGGACACGCGGGATACGATGAATCCGGCAAAGATATAATTTGCTCTGCGGTATCCGCAATGACAATGCTTGTAATAAACACAATAGAGGTCGCTTTCGGTTGCGATGTGGATTACGACATCGACGAAAAGACTGCCGACATTACCGTTGCTGTAAAAGCCGCGCTCCCCGATTACGAGCACGACCCTACAAAGAGATATGCCGTTTCCGGTGTTATCGAGGGTTATTATTTGCAGCTTATGGATATGCTTGAGGATTATTACGACTACCTTGACGTCAATCTCGAAGACAAAGAATTCTGATTACATTTTCTTAAAAATCTAATGGAGGTATTTAAAATGTTGAAGTTAAGCTTACAGTTTTTTGCTCATAAAAAAGGTGTTGGTTCTACAAAGAACGGCCGCGACAGTAACGCGCAGAGACTCGGCGTTAAGAAATATGACGGCGAAAGCGTAATCGCAGGCAACATCATCGTTCGC
>JAFTLJ010000089.1 GCA_017456005.1 Clostridia bacterium
CGTCAATACCTCTTTCGCAGCGATGTGGGAGATGATGACTTCAAGCATTTCATTTGCTTCAAGGTCTATTTCGTGCAACTGAGCGTTTAACTTGCTTTCGGTTAGAAGCGTTGTGTACCTTCCGCGACGGTGTTGCTTGATGTAATCAAGGTGCATCCCTCCATACTTGCCAATCTGATAATCGGTCTGTTCGGGAAGGGTTACGTTAGGAATAAGGTGTCCGTTTTCCTCGCGGTAAGTTCCGCCGAAAGTTTCATAAAGGGAATCAAAGTTAGTTTTCATTGTAGTATCCTCCAAAATTAGATTTTACTACAATTCATTCTCGCATCCAACCCAATCAACAAAAATGCAAAGGGACACCTACCTGCTTTATGGTAGGTGTCCCTTTGGGTGATTTTTTATTTATTTTCTTTTCTTGCTTATCATAACGGCTACGACGCTTATGCAAATAACTACGGCTAATGCGCCGAATATTGCGGCAGATATCAACGCCGTATAATTGGGTCCGCTTGCCGCGGGGGGCTGTGCTGCCGTTGTTCCCGTGGAAGAATTTGTGCTGCTTGCCGTGCCTGTGGTGTTTTGCGGAGGCTCTGCCGTTGCTTTGCCTATAGAGGCTTTCAGCGCCTCTGCACGCGCGGAAAGGTAGTAGCGCAAAAAGCCCAGCGCCGTATCGTTTTCCGTATCGCTCGCTGTGCCGTATTCCGCAAACCAAACGAACTTTACGCCCGTCTTATGCCCTGCGGAGTTAAGCAGCCAGCGCTCGCTGTCGTACATTTCCCAGCGTGTGCGGTCCATCATAACAGAGGGGTATATCTTTTCTGAATTTTCTTCGAGCCAGCCGCCCTCGGCAAGCGCATCGTTTACAAATTCATAAGCTTCGGCATATGCCTTTTCCACGCTCTTTTGAAAATCGTAGTGCTTCATAAGGTTTTTGGCAAACGTGCGCACCACCAATTTTCCATAGCTGTAAAATTCGCCGTTCTGCGCCCAAAGGTAGGCTGTGTCCTGCCCGTACTCTTGGTTGAAGTTTATATTGCCCAGCGTGTTGTCGAGGTCCCAGAGAGGACCGCAGTAAATTTTTGCCTGCACGCCGTCTTTATCGGCATCCTTATAGAAGAACATGCTGGATGTATATGCATCCCAGTTTTTCATAAGCTCCTGCACGGTGTAGACTGCGGCAAAACTGCCTATATCCATATACTCCGTGTAGTGCTTGCCCTTTGAGTTATAGCCCGTTTCGGAATATATCGCTTCCTCCATATCGGCGAAGATCTCCGCTATATATTCCACCTCTGCGCGGCTGGCGTATTCCGGCTCTTTCACCACGTAGACGTTGCCGTTTTCTGTTTTGAAGTAGCAGGGCTCGCGCGTGCCGTAGTTGTTGTCCAGCTCTATAAGGTAGCCGCCTGTTATGTCCGCAGGGCTTTTCATTGTGTTAACATAGCTGTATTCCGTTATTATTGTGTTGTTTATAAGCGAGCCGCTTGTTTTGTGCGTTATGGGCAGGGTTTCCACGTCTACCCCCTCGTTTGCTTCTTCGTTTGCCTTTTCAAGCTCGGCTATATCCACTCTGCCGCTGCCCACCTGCACCTTTTCGCACAGCATATACAGCCCGCGGTATTCGCCGTCTATATAAAGGTCTGCAAAGCGGTATTCTATATTATAGGGCACGCCCAGCGCATCGCCCATAGAAAAGCCGAGCGCGTTGTGCAGGGCAGATTGGTCGGTGTACCCTGCGAGAAGTATCCACGTTTTGGATTTATCCATGCCCAGAAGCTTTGTCTTTTCCGCGAGCTTTATTTGGTACGGCTTTTTGTAATATCCGAATGTGGCGTTGCCGCGGCCTTTTATTTCGCTTTTTGTTTCCGCCGTGTCGGCGTATTCCAAGCCGCCGTTTTCATCCACTATCGTTATTTTTGCATTTTTATCGCGGTTTTCTTTGTTGCTTTCTATATAGGAAAGCCCCTTGGAGGTGGTCACAAACACAGTGGGCAGGTTTTCGCCGCAGTAGAAGGTAAATTCGCCGCCCGCAAGCGCGAGCTTGTAGCATTCTGCGCCGCGTTCGTCCTGTGTTTTTGCGCCCGTGAGGTCGAGCGTTTCGCCCGTGGAAAGCGCAAGCTTCGTTATATCCGCCGCAGATGGTAGGTAGAACACGTTTTCGCGCGGAGAAATGTTGATCTTATCGCCGTTTTCCGTTTCCACGGTTACGTAAACGGAAGCCTCTGCCGCCTGCGTGGGGAAAACAAAGCAAGCAGAAAGCACGAGGCAAGCCAACATCAATGTTATAAATTTTTTCAAACAGATCACTCCTCGGTAAATAATAATGCATACTTTTATAATATAATTATACAGAAAAAACAGCAAAAAATCAATATAAGATTATACTTTTGCAAAAATTAAAGCAAACGGGAGCAAAAACGGGTTGTTTTTGCCCTTTTTCTGTGTTAAAATAAAAAAAGAATATTGTTTTTGAGGTTTTTATGAAAAAAAGATTCTTTTGCGCCGCCGTTTTGGCGCTTGCGCTTGTTTTTGCTGTTTCTGCGTGCGGCGGCGGTAATATAGCCGTGGAGCTCGTGGAGGAAACCGCGTGGGCGGTCTACCCCATAGAAAAAGCCCCTGTGAAGCTAATAAATACAGGGGACGTTTGGTATGCGCTTATGGGCGCGTACGGCAACGACGATTATGCATTTGCCGTGGGCGAAAACGAGGTTGACCTTAAAACGGTCTACGAAACGGAGAACGTTACGATATGGTTTTTTGAAGCGAACGAAAACTACGCCGTGTGGAGCGAGCGAAACGGCAATTTTTGCGAAATAAAGCTGTACTCGCGCGCTACGGGCGAGGTTTCTACAATTCACACGCTGAGCGAGCACGATGGCTACCAGAACGCCAACATTGGGCTGTGGGGCGGCGACGTTTACTTTTTGGAAACGGACTACTCGGCAGGCAAAGCCGCTGTTATGTGTTTCCATGCGCCCACGGGCGAGCTTTCGCGCTTCTATGAGTTTACCTATGCGGGCGACCTTTCCGCGATGAACCTTTCGCTCGCAGGCGGCGTTTTGCTTGCCGTAGGCAATGTGGGCGGTAAAGCGAGCCTTGTGCGCTTCGACCTTTCAGCAGGCGGTGAGCCCACCGTGCGAGAGCTTGCCAAAAAGGTAGAGTACGTGTTCGATGCCGCTTACGATGCCGTAACGGGGCACTACGCTATTTACTATAAGGACGTGAACCGGCAGGAGCACATAGGCGTTATATCCGCAAAGTCGAACGCCGTAGCGAATATATATACGTTTGCGGAAAACGTGTATGCATACGAAGATACGGTTTCCATGCACGGCGGCAGGGTATACTGGGTAACACAGGTGAATGCCAGCGGAATTGTGAGCGACCATTACAAATTTACAGATTACGATTTCAAAAGCCACACGTACACGGAATATCTGCGCACGTTCGGCTTTACCTTGGCAGAGGACGGCGTATACCTGCTTTCCTTTAACAAGCAGGACTACGACGGCATATATCTTTCCAAAATATTTTTAGGGGGTAAAAAACAATGACACACAGAGAAAAAGCCATAGAATATTTTTGCAAGGGCTATAACTGCGCACAGTCTGTTTTCGCCGCTTTCTGCGACGTTACGGGCTATAGCGAAAAAGATGCGCTTATGCTTGCTTCCTCTTTCGGCGGCGGCATGGGCAGAATGCGCGAAACCTGCGGCGCTGTAACAGCTATGTTTATGGTGGCGGGTGCTGTGCGCGGATACGACGATGTTTCCACGGACGCGCCGAAAAAAGCGCACTACGAGCTTATACAGGCGATGGCAGCGGAATTTAAAAAGGAATATGGCACGATAACCTGCCGCGAGCTGCTCGTGAGCCTGAAGCCCGACAGCAAGCCCACGCCCAGCGCGCGCACAAAGGAATACTACAAGGTGCGCCCCTGCGTGCGTTTCGTAGCTACGGCGGCAGATATTGTGGATAAAATGGTATTAAACAGTGCAGAGTGAAGAGCGCAGAATTAAAAAATTAAGGAGGAGATATAATTATGTTTGAAAACGAATACGTAGAATGTGTTTTGCCGGCGCAGAAGAGCATCGCGCTCATAGCGCACGATAATAAGAAAAAAGATATGGTGGAATGGTGTATGAAGAACAAAAAGATTTTGGAGCACCACTTCCTCTGCGGCACGGGCACAACGGCAAAGCTCGTTGCCGACAAAACGGGGCTTCCCGTGCGCGGCTACAACAGCGGCCCCCTGGGCGGCGACCAGCAGATAGGCGCGAGAATAGTGGAGGAGAAAATAGACCTTGTGATCTTCTTTTCCGACCCGCTTATGGCGCAGCCGCACGACCCCGACGTTAAAGCCCTGCTCCGCATAGCGCAGGTATACGACATTCCGATAGCGAACAACCGCGCCACGGCAGATTTTATCATAACGAGCGAGTATATGGAAAAGGAATATTCCAGAAAGCTTATAAACTTTCGCAGAAACGTGGCTATGCGCGCAAAGGAAATGTAAAATGACGCGCGAAAAAAGAAAGGTTTACATAGAGAAAAAGAAAATCTACAGGCAGAAGCGCAGAATACGCCTTCGCAAAAAGCTTTGGCGCAAAAACATAAACGTTTTTGCCGTTTGTGCCGTAGCGTCGGTGCTTTCGCTCGCGCTGTTCGTTCTGCTTGCGACTGGCATTATAAACGCCGTGGTGGTGGGCACGACGGCGGGAAATATATGTGAGTTTACTGCCGCAGACGGCTATGAAACTGCGGTCGTCTTCGGCGCAAAGGTGCACGAGGGCGGCACGCTTTCGCATATGCTTAAGGACAGAATGGACACGGCGATAGAGCTCTACCGCGAGGGCAAGGTTAAAAAGCTGCTCGTTTCGGGCGATGGGCGCGGGCAGTGGAGCGAAACGAAGTATATGCGCTTGTACGCTATGGAAAACGGTGTTGCCGAAGCAGATATAATCGAAGATGGCGAGGGATTTTCCACAATAGAAACCGTAACGCGTGCAAAAGAGCTTTTCGGTGTGACAAAATGCGTGCTCGTAACGCAGAAATATCACCTTTACCGCGCGATTTATGCGGCTGAAAGTATGGATATGGACGTTCGTGGGGCAAGCGCAGACGTGCGTACCTACTACGGGCAGTTTTACCGCGATGTGCGCGAAATAATGGCAAGAGTAAAGGATTTTGCCCTGTGTATAGTAAAATAATAAAAACTCGGTTTACCTTTTCGGTATACCGAGTTTTTTTGCGTTTTTAAAAGCCTTGTATTTCTTTGCGGAGCTTCATTGCAAGCACGGGCTTTCTTGTGGTGATGTTGGAAACACCCATTTTGAGGAAGAGACGCAGGAAATATTCTTTGTCTACCGTCCACGCAGAGAAGCCGAAGCCGTTTTCGCAAAGCTCTTTGTTGTTTTCTTCCGTGATCATACAGTATGCTACGTTGAGGAAGGGGCTGCCGTCCTGCTTGTTTGCGGCTATACCGTCGGCGATCTCCTGCCCGGGCCACATACTGCGCCACATATCGCCGCCCAAGGAAAGGGCGAGCGCGCGGTCGCTGTTACACTGACCTGTGAAAATAATTCTTTTGCAAAGGTCGAATTCTTTTGCCAGAGCCATAACGCCCTCTATAAGCCCTTCTGTTTTCACGTCGATGTTCATATGCAGGTTTTCTGCTTGTGCTACGAGTTCAAATGCTTCGCGCAGGGTGGGGCATGCCGCGGGGTCCTCCGGCTCGTCGTGCGAAAGCAGCAGGACACCGCCTATATTTCGCACGTCAAATTCTATCATTTCCGCGCCGCTTGCTATGGCGGCTTTTATATGCTCTATGCTGTTGGGGGCTGTTTCTTCGCAGCCCGAATGGGCTGTTATTACTGTTTTGCCGAGATCCCATGCTTCTGCAGGTGAATAGCGCTTCATTATATTTCCTCCGTTACGGCGAGATAGCTTTCTTTTTTTGCTTTTGCTTTTGCTTTGCGGCGCAGCTTTATGCCGAAATGCACGGCAAAAAGGAATACCGCTATTATGGGGGCGATGAGGTACATATGCCAATAGTCCGCCGGTATGATTTGCCTGAAGAGCGCAAACGCCGCGTTGCCCTCGTCCCCGAGAGAGTACATATAGTTTACCTGCGGCACGGTAGCGCGGTAGCGTGAGTAGAGCGCAGCGCTCGAAGCCTTCTGCATAAGATATTTGTTTATGCCGAGGTTTATAAAGTGTACGCAGGTGTACGCCGCCATTGTAGTACCGATAACGGCAGGGGCTTTTTTTATGTTGAATTCCACAAGCCCTGTGGTAAAGAGGAGTGCCGGAATGCTTACGTCTACCGTGTGGCAGAGCACAAACACCCAGAATGCTTCCGAAAACATTTCGTAGTGCGCCTGCCCCGTGTTTACCACGAGCACGAGCATGGCGCCGAGGCTCCAAACAAGTGTGAGATGCGCGGCGACCTTATTGCGCGTCAGCACGGCAAACGGGATTATGAGCGCGTTCAGCGAGCAAAGGTGCAGCGGCAGATAGAGCAGGGGCTGCCCCCAGCGCACAAGGTCGTATAGCACAGCCGCCACGCCCACGAGCGAAACGGCGAAAAGCAAACGTATCTTGGCTTTGTCGGAAAGCCTCCTTAATATAAAATGGAGCGAAACGGCAAATGTTATTATTGCCGCAAGGCTCAGTATATGTTGAATGGTAAATGTTCCCCAGGTCATACGATTCTCCTTATATTGCATAGTGCTTTTTACTATGTGTAAGAAAATTTTATCATTTATTTTGGTGCTTGTCAACAAATTTGGGTGCCAAAATTTTGGCGCTATAATTGGAAATTTTGTATACAAATATGCAATAGGTGCTTGAAAAGTGAATTTTACTGTGATATAATGACACTATTAAACGAAAAACACTTTAGCTGGCTAAAGTAAGTGTACGCTAACTTTGGCGGATATTTGTATATATTAAACTTTGAAAAGAGATGAGAAAATGAAGATTTTCACACAAAGTGAAGAAATTATCTACAAGCTGCGCGAGCTTTACGAAAAGTACGGCTATCGCCGCTTTAAAATGAGTAAATTTGAAGAATATGCGTTCTATATGGAATACAGAAAATTCCTTACTACGCAAAATATTATTTCCTTTAACGACCTCGACGGCAGCTTGCTTGCGCTGAAGCCCGATATAACGCTTTCCATAGCGAAAAACGCCAAGGAGGGCGAAAACACGAAGGTATACTACAACGAAAACGTATACCGTGTTTCCCACAATATACATGAATATAAAGAAATACCGCAGATGGGCGTGGAATATATAGGCGACGTTGATATATACGCGGAATGCGAGCTTCTGCGCCTGGCACACGACAGCGTAGAGGAAATTGCCAAAACGGCTTTTGCAAAAGACGGCGAATACACGTATTCGCTCGATATTTCGCATATGGGCTTTATTTCCGCTTTGCTTTCGCACTACGGCGTTTCCGACAGCGCGAGGGCAGACGTGCTCGAGAGCCTGGGTAAAAAGGATGGCGAGGGTGTGTACGCGGCGTGCATGGCAGATGGTGTTTCTGCCGAAGGTGCTGAAAAAATAGCTGCTTTGGCGGCATTTCACGGCTCTTACAAGGAGCTTTGCACGCTTTCTGTGAGCGAAGAAACGGAAAATATCATAAAAGAGCTCGAAATCGTTACAAATATGCTCGGTGATTGCAATGTAAAGATAGATTTTTCCATTGTGAACGACATGAGCTATTACAACGGCATAGTTTTCCAGGGCTTTGTGCAGGGAATACCGAGAAACGTGCTTTCGGGCGGCAGATACGGCAACTTGCTCACAAAGATGGGTAAAAATATGAGCGCATGCGGCTTTGCTCTCTACCTTGACCTTATCGACCTTTACCGCGAAAGCGAGGAACATTTCGATGCCGATATAGTCGTGCTTTACGAGGATGCGACCACGTTTGAAAAGATAGACGCCATAGAGAAAGCGGCAAACTTCTACCGCGAAAACGGTTTCCGCGTAGTAGTAGCGAAGAAGGGCTCTGTTCTTCCCAAAGCGAAAAAAATTATAGAATTCGACGGCGAAAAGGAGGTGCTCGTATGAAAAAGATGCTCAAGGTAGCTTTGCCGAAAGGCAGGCTTGGCGAAAAGGCATACAAAATGTTTGCCGATGCAGGCTACGATTGCCCCTCTATTTTAGAAAACAACCGCAAGCTTATTTTTGAAAACGAGGAAGCGGGCGTAAGCTTTTTCTGGGTGAAGCCCTCCGACGTGGCTATTTACGTAGAACACGGCGCGGCAGATATAGGCATCGTGGGCAAGGATATACTGCTGGAATACGAGCCGGACGTTTTCGACCTTTGCGATCTCGGCATGGGAAAATGCCGTGTTGCTGTGGCAGGCAAAAAGGATTTTTGCGATAACCCCGAGCGCTCGCTTAAGGTTGCCACTAAATTTGTAAATATAACGAAGAATTATTATTCCTCCATAGGCAGAAATATAGAGATATTCAAGCTCAACGGCTCTATAGAGCTCGCCCCTATCCTCGGTATGACAGACGTTATCGTGGATATAGTGGAAACGGGCACGACGCTGCGCGAAAATAACCTGGAGGTTATAACGGATATTATGCCTATTTCCGCGCATCTTATAGCGAACAAAGCAAGCTACCGCTTTAAAACGGCAGATATAGATATACTCAAGCGAGAGCTTTCAAAGAAGGATTAAATTATGATAAAGATATATAAAGACGATACACTTTCCACAGAAGAAATTATGTCGCGCGACGGCGAAGGCTTCGATGCTTCCGCCATAGTGCGCGAAATTATAGCAAACGTAAGAAAGAACGGCGACGCGGCGCTCCGCGAATACTGCGAAAAATTCGATGGCGGTGCGCCCGAATCCTTGCTTGTTTCCGCAGAAGAAATAGATGCGGCTTTCGAAAAAATCCCCGCAGAGCTCGTGGCGGCTATGACAGAAGCGCGCGATAATATACGCGCTTTCCACGAAAAGCAGGTGCGCAACGGTTTTGTTATGGGCGAGAAAGAGGGCGTTGTGCTCGGCCAGAAGGTGACCCCCATAGAAAAGGTCGGCCTTTACGTTCCCGGCGGCACGGCAAGCTACCCCTCCACCGTGCTTATGGACGCTATACCTGCAAAGATTGCGGGCTGCAGCGAAATTGTTATAACCACTCCCGCGAAAAACGGCGTGGTAAGCCCTGCCATACTTGTGGCGGCGCGCCTTGCAGGGGTAGACAAGATATATAAAATAGGCGGTGCAGGCGCTGTTGCGGCGCTCGCATACGGTACGGAAACCGTGGGCAAGGTAGACAAGATCGTGGGCCCCGGCAACGTTTTCGTAGCGGAAGCAAAACGCCAGGTCTTCGGCGTTGTTGGCATAGACATGGTGGCAGGCCCCAGCGAAATACTTATTATAGCAGACGGCAAATCAAATCCCAAATACGTGGCGGCAGATATGCTTTCGCAGGCAGAGCACGATAAGCTCGCCTCTGCCGTGCTTGTTACAGACAGCGCAGAGCTTGCCGAAAAGGTAAGCGCAGAGCTGGAACGCCAGATACCTTTGCTGCCTCGCGCAGAAATAGCGCGCGCTTCCATAGACGGTGCTTCCAAAATAATCGTGCGCGAAAACCTTTCGAGCGTTATAGACACGGCGAACGAGATAGCGCCCGAGCACCTCGAGGTGTGCGTGGACGCGCCGTTCGACCTTCTCCCGAAGATCAAAAATGCAGGCTCTATCTTCCTCGGCAGAAACTGCCCGGAGGCGCTTGGCGACTATTTCGCAGGCCCCAACCACACGCTTCCCACATCGGGCACGGCGCGTTTTTCCAGCCCCCTTTCCGTGGACGACTTCACAAAGAAATCTTCTTTCATCTATTACACGAAAGAAGCCCTTTCCGAGGTTGCCGGCAAAATAGACATTTTTGCAAAGTTCGAGGGCTTGGAGGCTCACGCGAAGAGCGCTACAATAAGATTTGATGAAGAGTAAAACAAATTTTGTTTAAATGATTTTATCGAAAACCTCAACGCGCCCGAAGTGCGGCTATACCCCTTTGGAGCAAGAGCGAGCAAAGCAAAGTTCTCGCTACGCTCGAAGGGCGAGGCTCACGCGAAGAGCGCTACAATAAGGTTTGATGAAGAATGAAGCAAATTTTGCTTGAATGATCTTATCTAAGACCTCAACGCGCCCGAAGTGCGGCTATACCCCTTTGGAGTAGGAGCGAACAAAGAGGAATTCTCGCTATGCTCGAAGGGCAAAGCTCACGCGCGTAGCGCAACAATAAGATTTGATGAAGAGTAAATTTTATTATAATATTGTAGGGACCGGCGTCCTCGACGGTCATTTAAGTAAAAATTCTGTGGACCGTCGAGGATGTCGGTCCCTGCGAAAATAAAAGGGTATTTTCAAAAATACCCCAATAGGAAACAAATATGAAAAACTTTATGGTTTCGCGCTATGCTTCATTGGAGGCGTATACCCCCGGCGAACAACCGCGCGATATGAAATATGTTAAACTAAACACAAACGAATCCCCCTTTCCCCCCTCACCCGGTGTTATTGCGGCGATAAGCGGGGAAGAGGTGGCAAAGCTTAAGCTGTATTCCGATCCGGAGGGCAAGGATCTGCGCGATGCTATCGCCGAGCACTTCGGCTATGCGCGCGAAAACGTGCTTTTGGGCAACGGCTCGGACGAGATCCTCGCTTTCGCTTTCTTCGCGTTCTGCGCAGGGGAAAAGGTGCTTTTCCCCGATATAACATACGGTTTTTACCCCGTATACGCAGAGCTTGTGGGCGCGGAGGCAGAGATAATACCCCTTTGCGAAGATTTTTCCATTGATATAAATAAATATATGGGCGACCGCGGTATGGTCGTTATAGCAAACCCCAATGCCCCCACGGGTATGGCGCTTCCGCTTGCGGATATAGAGAAAATAGTGGCGGCAAACCCCGACAACGTCGTGCTTGTGGATGAAGCATATGTGGATTTCGGCGGCGAAAGCGCAGTAGGGCTTGTTAAAAAGTACGATAACCTTATAGTGGCGCGCACGTTTTCCAAATCCCGCTCGCTTGCGGGTGCTCGCCTCGGCTTTGGCATAGCGAGCGAAGGCTTGATTGCCGATATGAACAAAATAAAATATTCCTTTAACCCCTACAACATCAACCGCCTCACGCTTCTCGCAGGCAAGGCGAGCATAGAGGACGTGGAATATTTCGAAAGCAACGTGCGTTCTATCATAGAAACGCGTGAATACACCGTGGCAGAGCTTGAAAAGCGCGGTTTTACCGTGCTTCCCAGCGCGGCAAACTTCGTTTTTGCCAAAAAAGACGGCAAAAGCGGCGAAGAACTCTATAAAGAGCTCAAAAATCGCGGCGTGCTCGTACGCCACTTCACAAAAGAGCGCATAAAAGATTATTTGCGCATAACCATAGGCACGAAAGAAGAAATGGACGTGCTTATAGAAAAAATCGACGAGATAATATAAGGAGGCTTGCTATGACAGAAATTAGCAGAAAAACGGCGGAAACGGATATTTCGCTTACCTTCGCCATGTACGGCGAGGGTAAACACGAAATAGCCACGGGTTGCGGCTTCCTCGACCATATGCTCACGCTTTTTGCCGTGCACGGCGGCTTTGACCTCGCTGTAAAGTGCACGGGCGACACGTATGTGGATTACCACCACACGGCAGAGGATATAGGCATTTGCCTTGGCGATGCCTTTAAACGAGAGCTCGATGTGCGCGGCATTGCGCGCTATGGCGATATAACCTTGCCTATGGACGAAACGCTCGTTCTGGCGGCTGTAGATGTTTCGGGCAGAGCTGTGCTTGCCTTCGACCTCGGAGCGATGGCAGAAAAGGTCGGCGATTTCGACACAGAGCTCGTGAAGGAATTTTTCACGGCGTTCGTGCGCAGAAGCGGTATCACGCTGCACATAAAGCTTTTCTACGGCGAGAACACTCACCACAAAATAGAAGCGGCGTTTAAGGCGACGGCGCGCGCTATTGCAAAAGCTGTGAAGAAGGACGGCACGGACAAGGTGCCTTCAAGCAAGGGTGTTATTTGAAAAGTGCTTTAATAAAATAAATTACAGACGGAACATAAAATTATGATAGGAATTGTTGATTACGGCGTGGGGAATATATTTTCCCTTTGCTCCTCATTTAAAAAAATAGGTGCGGAAGCCGAGCTTATAAAAGACCCGGCACGCCTGGCGGAATGCGAGCGTATTATTCTGCCCGGTGTGGGCGCGTTTGGCGATGCACGCGAAAAGCTGCGCGCCTCCGGTATGGAAGAGGCGCTGATGGCGGAGGTGCGCGCAGGCAAGCCGATGCTCGGCATTTGCCTGGGTATGCAGCTTCTTTTCGAAAAGAGCTATGAATTTGGCGAGTACGAGGGCTTGGGGCTTGTGAAGGGTGCTATACGCCCGATAGCAGACGTTATCCCGAGAGATTACGATATCCCCCACATAGGCTGGAACGTGCTCGATTTTAAAGACTGCGAGCTTTTCAAATATATAAAAAAAGGCGATTTTGTTTACTTCGTTCACTCGTTCTACGGTGCGGAATGTGAAGAAAGCGTTATCGCCACCACAGAGTATGGCGCGCGCCTTACTGCGGCGGTAAAAAGCGGCAACGTTTACGGCGTGCAGTTCCACCCCGAAAAGAGCGGCGACGTGGGCCTTGCTATTCTGCGCGCTTTCTGTGAAATGGAGGCAAAATAAAAATGATAATACTTCCTGCAATAGACCTTCGCGGCGGCAAGGCAGTGCGCCTTCTTCGCGGAGAATACGATAATATGACGGTATACGGCGAAAACCCCGTGGCTGTTGCGGCTTCCTTTGCGGAGGCGGGCGCTTCCAATTTGCACGTGGTAGACCTCGACGGCGCGCTTTCCGGCAACACGGACAATATGGATATGATAAAAAATATCATTTCGGAAACGAAAATGTCTGTGGAGGTCGGCGGCGGCATACGCAACGAGGAAAGGGTGTATACCTACCTTTCCATGGGCGCGGAGCGCGTTATTCTGGGCACGGTGGCGGCGGAAAACCCCGCTTTTGCCGAAGAAATGGTTAAAAAATACGGCGCGCATATAGCTGTGGGCGCAGACGTTAAAAACGGTGAAATAGCCACACACGGCTGGACAAAGACCACGGGCACAGATGTGCACACGTTTATGAAAATGATGGAAAATATGGGTGTTGCCACCGTTATTTGCACAGACGTTTCGCGCGACGGCGCGCTTATGGGCACGAATATGGAGCTGTACCGCGAGCTTTCCGAAAAATACGGCATAGGCATTATCGCCTCCGGCGGCATTACAACAGTGAACGAGGTTTACGAGCTTGCGAAAATGAACGTTTTCGGCGCGATACTCGGCAAAGCCATATACAACGGCAACATAGACCTTCGTGAAGCGGTAAAGGCGGAAAAAATATGATTACAAAAAGAATTATCCCTTGCCTCGACGTTAAAAACGGCAGAGTGGTAAAGGGCACGAATTTTAAAGGGCTTGCCGATGTTTCCTCCCCTGTAACTCTTGCGGATTATTACAGCAGATGCGGCGCAGACGAGCTTGTTTTCTATGATATCACGGCTTCTGCCGAGGGGCGCGGTATTTTTACGGATATCCTGCGCGAAACGGCAAGCACGGTGTTTATCCCCCTTACCGTCGGCGGCGGTATAAATACGCTTGCGGATTTCGAGCGTGTGCTTGGCAGCGGCGCAGATAAAGTGAGCGTGAACTCGGGCGCCATACGCAACCCTGCCATTATAGAGGAGGCGGCGAAGCGCTACGGCAGCCAATGTGTGGTGCTTTCCGCAGACATAAGCCTTATAGACGGTAAATATACGGTTTTTGCGCGCGGCGGCAGGGAAAACACGGGGCTTGATGCCATAGAGTGGATTCGTGCAGGCGTAGAACGCGGCGCGGGCGAGATAGTGGTAAACAGCATAGATACAGACGGTGTGAAGAAGGGCTTCGACCTCGCTATGCTCGCCGCTGTTTGCGAGACCGTGAAAGTGCCCGTTATAGCCAGCGGCGGTGCGGGCAAAAAAGAAGATTTTACGGAGCTTTTCAGAAAGGTTCCGAGCATTTCCGCAGGTCTTGCGGCGTCCATTTTCCATTTCGGAGAGGTGGAGATAGCAGACCTTAAAAAGACTCTCGCGGCAGAAGGAATAAACGTGAGAATTTAAAAAATGCAGAATTATTGTAAGAGAGGACATATAAAATGTTTGATATATCTACACTTAAATTCGACGAAAACGGGCTTATACCCGCAGTAGTTGTGGATTTTTACACGCGCGAGGTGCTCACTCTTGCGTATATGAACAAGGAAAGCCTTGAGATCACTATGGCAGAGGGCAGAACATGCTTCTGGTCGCGCTCCAGGAAGAAGCTTTGGAGAAAAGGCGAGGAAAGCGGCAACGTTCAGCACGTTTGCGCCATAAAAGCAGACTGCGACGGCGACGCGTTGACAGTTGTTGTTAAAAAAGATGGCCCTGCTTGCCACCTGGGCACGGAATCCTGCTTTAACGATGTTATCTACACGGCAGATGGCGGCGACTTCACGGTAGAAGGGCTTGCAGAGCTTTTGCAGGGCAGAAAGGACAACCCCAAAGAGGGCTCTTACACAACTTATCTTTTCGAAAAGGGTATCGACAAAATACTCAAAAAGGTTGGCGAGGAAAGCACAGAGGTTATCATAGCCGGCAAGGCGAACGACAAAGCGGAAACTATCTATGAAATCGCAGACCTTATGTACCACGTTATGGTGCTTATGACCGAAATGGGCATTTCCACCAAGGAAGTTATTGCAGAGCAGTCTTCCCGCCACATCATCGACCACAAGGTAAAACAGGAAAAAATGACGAAATAAGCGGGCAGTGCCCGCGCCCATTCGCTCGCCTATTTCAGCTTTACGATATCCCAAATAAGGAAAAACGGCGAGGTTTGGCACGAGCAATTTCATATGTTATAAACGAAAAACGCACCGAAAGGTGCGTTTTCTCTTTTATTCAAAAAGTTCTGTGGAAAGGTATCTGTCGCCTGTGTCGGGGAGCAAAACCACGATGTTTTTGCCCGCGTTTTCGGGTTTGCTTGCCAAAATGCTCGCCGCATAAAGCGCCGCGCCCGAGGAAATGCCGGCAAGCACGCCCTCTTTTTTTGCAAGCGCGCGTGCAGCGGCGTATGCTTCCTCTGTTTTAACGGTTATGATTTCGTCGTAAATGCCTGTGTCGAGCGCCTTTGGCACAAAGTTTGCGCCTATGCCCTGTATTTTGTGCGCGCCCGCCTTGCCGGAGGAGAGAAGTGGGGAATCGTACGGCTCTACCGCCACGATTTTAACATTCGGTTTTTTCTCTTTAAGGTATGCGCCCGTGCCGCTTATCGTGCCCCCCGTGCCAACGCCTGCTACGAAAATATCAACTTTGCCGTCTGTGTCTGCCCAGATTTCGGGGCCTGTGGTCTTTCTGTGTGCGGCGGGGTTTGCGGGGTTTTCAAACTGACCTGCGATTATTGCGCCGGGGATTTCGCGCGCAAGCTCCTCTGCCTTTTCTATGGAGCCTGCCATACCCTTTGCGCCGTCTGTCAGCACGAGCTCTGCACCATACGCTTTCATAAGCAGTTGGCGCTCGCGCGACATAGTTTCCGGCATTGTGATGATTACTTTATAGCCTTTTACCGCCGCCAAAGCCGCAAGACCTATGCCTGTGTTGCCGCTGGTGGGCTCTATTATAGTGCCACCCGGCGCGAGCCTGCCGCTTTTTTCGGCTTCGGCTATCATTTCTGCCGCAATTCTGTCCTTGGCGGAGCCTGCGGGGTTGAGGTATTCGAGCTTTGCAAAGATTTTAGCGCCAAATTCTTTGCCGTAATTGTTGAGCGCTAGCAGGGGCGTGCCGCCCACGAGCTCTTCTATTGAATTATATATTTTCATATTTGCCTCCGTTATTTATTATTCATTCTTCATCGGGAATATATTCTGCAATATCTTCTATTTTGCAATTTAATATTTTGCATAGGGTGTTTAAGGTATATGTACTGACATTTCCGTTTTTTCGTAATCTGTCTAATTGACCAGCGCTCATTTTGTATTCGTTAAGCAATTTATATTGAGATATTCCTCGGTCTTTCATTGTTTTCCAAAGTTTTGTATATACTATCATATTTTCTCCTTAATAGGCTCCCTTTGCACAAGTGAGTTTTACTAATATATATTTTTATTATAATATATTGCCTTTCTATTGACAATAACCCGAAAACGGGTTATAATGCTAATTAAATATAGCCCTAATACGGGTTATGAATTTGATTAGAAAGGATTTTATTTATGAAAACAATATTGCAACAATTATGGAATTGTGAATATGACCCGTTGGAACACGACGGACCGAACCAAAAGCCTTTAAACAAATCTTACGGTGAAATGGACGAAAAAACGCTTTATTTGAAAAAAGAACTTAAAGGCGAACAACTGGAGGCGTTTTTGAAATACGAGGAAGAAACAAATGAAGTGATATTTCTTTCTATGGAAGATTCTTTTGTTCGGGGTGTGCGTTTCGCGGTGCGCTTCTTTTTGGACGCTTTGAAATAATAGGAAAAGCACACCTTGCGGTGTGCTTAAAATATCATTATTTAACTGCTTTTTTGAAGCGTTCCACGAGTGCTTTGTAGCGTTCTTCCTCGCGTATGGAATCGAACCATTCCCATCCCTTGCGCTCGGAAAGTATGTGCGGATATTGTGCGAAAAGCGTAAAAATGCTTCTGTCGAGTTTTTCTTCTCCATCGTAAAGATAGAAGCATTTATGAACGCTGTTTTCGAAAATTTTTGTTTCGAGCTTGCCCGTTATTCTGTCGAGCGTGGGCGAGCCGTAGGTAAGCACAGCGCCTTCGGGAAGAGCATTGATTTTTTCTATTATCCCAATACAGGATTCTATGGCGTCATATGCTCCATCTTTGTCGCCGCTTGCGGCGAGAGCTGCCGCAAGCCTGAAGCCGAGCATAAAACGCTCCTTAAACCAAAGGTCGAGGTTATCGCCGCCTGTGATTAGGTCTTCGCCCTCTTTGTCGCAAAGAGTGTTGATGATGGCGAGCGATTTTTTCATCGCCCAAGCGCTGTTTTCGGCAGAGAAGGGTTCGCGCTTGCGAATTTCATCGTCGCATATCGTGCGGATATTGTGAACGAGGTTGAGTTGCCTCTGCAAATCGTATTTTTTCCATTCCTTGCGGTAGGAATATCTTTTTTCGAGATACATTGCAATGTCGTTATCGCTCAAATTGGAGCTTGCGAGGTACTTGTGAACGAGCTTTTCATCTTCAAGAGAAATATAAAGCTCCTGTGCGAAATCAATATAGTATTTATCCGTGCAAATTGCGGAAAAATCTTCAAAAATCGCGCAAAGCTCATCTTGGTGTATCTTATCGAAATACATAACTTTCAGCATCTCATAGGGAATCACGTAATCCTTCGGGAAATCGCGCTTCATCGCCTTGAGGTAGGCATACTGCTCCTCGCCGTCTGTGAGAGCGCGGTATTCTTCCCATTTTTTTTCGAGTATTTTGTCTTTGTCGTTTTTCGTGCAGCCGATAAGCTCGTCTACGCGTGTTTCGAAAATTTCAGCCAAAAGGGGGAGCGTTTCTATATCGGGGTAAACCACGCCCGTTTCCCAGCGGCTGACCGTTTGGAAGGAAACACCCACCTTTTCGGCAAGCTGTTCCTGTGTGAAGCCGTTTTCACGGCGCATTTTTCTTAAGTTTTCAGCAAATTTCAGTTTCATATTCAACCATCTCCTTAAATTAAAAATGAGTTTTTGTAGCCGTGCACTGCTTACGTTTATATTGTACGATATTACGATGTTTTTTGCAATAACTCATTTTGCGAGAATTTTTCCTTGTTTAAAGGAATTTTGCATGCGTGGCGAAAATAAAAAAAGCACGCCTTTGCGTATCTGCAGTAAAGCAGGTAGGCAAAGGAACGCTTTTGATATATTGAAATGAATTTTTTAGAGTTTTTTTCCGCAGTTTCCGCAGAATTGGTGGCCTTTTTCTGCTTTAGCGCCGCAGTATGGGCAGAAATTTTTGCCGCCCGTATATGTTTGGTTTTTTGCGCCCGTTTCGCGCTTTTCGCCGTAGCGGGCGTTAAGCGGGTCTTCTTCCTCGTTTTCGTCTACTATATCAAATTCTGAATAGCGGTTTTGCCCCGTGGCGTTTTTATAGTTGTATACGGCGTTATATATAGCTATTGCAATGAAGATAAAGCCGAAAGGAAGCATAAAAAACGCCCCCATACTTGCTGCAATAATGCACCAGAAAACACCGAATATAGCAGCACATACTGCGCCGAAAACTCCCCTTTGCGAAGGTCCTCTTCCCGGTTTTATACTTTTCATATAAAAAATCCTCGTTTTTTGTTAATATATAAATTTTATATCATAAAAATAAACGGTTGTCAACACTGTGATATTAGACAAATATGCATAAACGTCATTTTTATGCATAACAAATGAATAAATAATCAACGCTGAAAAAAATGGGCTCTCGGCATAACACCCGTGCCCTCCGCACATATAAAATATATAGATGGGAGCGTGATCCTTGGAAAATATGTAAAAACACAAAAAAACTTTAAAAAAATGCGATTTAACTATTGCATATTTATGCATGGCATGTTATAATGTACGAAAATGTGTACAATCGGGGAAAGCTCCTTCGGTTACACCGCATACCAAATACGGTATTTTTAAAGAAGAACAAGGTGTTTTTTATGAAAAAGAAAATATTTATAGATGGCAGCGCCGGCACAACGGGGCTGGATATATTCAGAAGAATATCGGGCAGAAGCGATATAGAGCTTATCACTTTGCCCGAGGAGCAGAGAAAAGATGCGGCGGCGCGCAAAAAGGCGCTGAACGCGGCGGATATAGCTTTCCTTTGCCTGCCCGATGCGGCGGCGATAGAATCCGCAAGCCTTGTGGAAAACGAGCACACAGTGCTTCTCGATACCTCCACGGCACACAGAACAGACGATGCCTGGGCATACGGCTTCCCCGAGCTTTCCGAAAAGCATTATGAAAAAATCAAAAGCTCCAAGCGCATAGCCGTTCCCGGCTGCCACGCAAGCGGCTTTATAGCGCTTGTTTACCCGCTTATCGAAAGCGGTATTCTCGCGGGCGATGCGCGCCTTTCCTGCTTTTCGCTTACGGGCTACAGCGGCGGCGGCAAAAAAATGATAGCCGAATACGAGGGCGAGGGAAGAAACGCTCTTCTCGATGCCCCGCGCCAATATGCGCTGGCGCAGAAGCACAAGCATTTGCCCGAGATGGCGAAGATAGCGGGGCTAGAAAACGCACCCGTCTTTTGCCCCATAGTAGGCGATTTTTACAGCGGTATGGAGGTTACGATACCCCTTTTCGCATGCGACATAAACGGCACGATGGAAGATATTAAAAGTGTTTACGCCGCAAAATACACGGGCGATGTGGTAAAATATACGGAAAACGGCGACGAAGAGGGTTTTGCCTCCGCAGGCAAAAAAAGCGGCACGGACGCTATGGAAATTTCCGTTTTCGGCAACGAAGAAAGAATACTTCTCACGGCCAGATACGACAACCTCGGCAAGGGCGCGTGCGGTGCGGCTATAGAATGCCTGAACATCGTGCTGGGCGCAGAGCTTACCGAAGGAATGAATATTTAAAATAAAAACGAGGTAATTTGAAATGAAGATCACAGAAGGCGGCGTTTGCGCCGCGAAAGGCTTTTCTGCGGCGGGCGTTCACTGCGGTATCCGCAGAAATAAAACGAAGCGCGACCTCGCTCTTATATACAGCGAAGTGCCCGCAAGCGCGGCGGCGGTATACACTACTAACCTTGTAAAGGGAGCTCCCCTCGCGGTTACGAAGCATCATATAGCAGACGGCACAGCGCAGGCTGTAATTTGCAACAGCGGCAACGCCAACACCTGCAACGCAGACGGTATAGAGGTTGCCGAAAAAATGAGCGAGCTTGTGGCAAAATATCTGCCCATAAGAGCGCAGGACGTTATCGTGGCTTCCACTGGCGTTATAGGTCAGCGCCTGGATATAACACCCATAGCGGTGGGTATGCCCTTGCTTGTTTCCGAGCTTGCGGAAAATGCCGAGGCGAGCGTGCACGCGGCAGAGGGTATTATGACCACGGACACGGTGCTCAAGGAAATAGCCGTGGAATTTACCGTCGGCGGCAAGGTATGCCACATCGGCGGTATTGCCAAGGGCAGCGGCATGATACACCCCAATATGGCGACAATGCTCGTGTTTATAACGACAGACGCGGCAATTTCCCCCGATATGCTCCACAAAGCGCTTTCGGGCGATATACAGAACACCTTCAATATGGTCAGCGTAGACGGCGATACCTCCACAAACGATATGGTTGCCATTATGGCGAACGGTATGGCAGGCAACGAGCCGATAACAAAGGAAAATGAAGATTACGCGGAATTTATGCGCGCGCTCAATACCATAACGGTTTACCTTTGCCGCAAGATCGCGGGCGACGGCGAGGGCGCTACAAAGCTGCTCGAATGTGCCGTAAGCGGTGCGCGCACAAAGGAAACTGCAAAAATTGTGGCAAAATCCGTTATATGCTCCTCTCTCTTCAAGGCGGCTATGTTCGGCGCGGACGCAAACTGGGGTCGTGTGCTTTGCGCAATAGGCTACAGCGGCGCAGACGTGGACGTTACGAAAATAGACGTTTCCTTTGCAAGCCCTGCCGGCAGAATAGACGTTTGCCGCGACGGTGCAGGCATTCCTTTTTCCGAGGAGGAAGCAAAAGAGGTTCTTTCCGAAAAGGAAATAACCGTGCTTATCGAGCTTAATTCCGGCGAGGAAAGTGCAAAGGCATGGGGCTGTGACCTTACGTATGATTACGTAAAAATAAACGGCGACTACAGAACATAATAAAGTGTAGAATGCAGAATGCAGAGTGCAGAATTTAAAAATATAAAAAACGGTGATATAAAATGAAAATTACAAACGCACAGCGCGCAGAGGTGCTTGTTCACGCGCTGCCTTACATAAAAAAATACAAAAATAAAATAATAGTGGTAAAATACGGCGGCAACGCGATGATAAACGAAGAGCTGAAGGATTCCGTTATGCGCGATATAGTTCTTCTTTCTCTTATGGATATAAAAGTTGTGCTTGTTCACGGCGGCGGCCCCGAAATTACGGAAATGCTTGCAAAGGTGGGCAAAAAGACAGAATTTGTAAACGGGCTTCGCGTGACCGACAAGGAAAGTGTAGAAATAGTGCAGATGGTGCTTGCGGGCAAGATAAACAAAAACCTCGTAAACCTCCTTTCCGTTCAGGGCGGCAAGGCAATAGGTCTTTCCGGTATAGACGGCAGAATGATAGAAGCGCAGGTAAAGGACCCCGCGCTCGGCTTTGTAGGCGAAATTACGGAGATCCACCCCGAAATCATACTGGACGTGCTCGACAAAGGCTATATCCCTGTTGTTTCCACGGTTGCGTGCGACAAAGCGGGTAACTCCTACAACGTAAACGCAGATACGGCGGCGGCAAAGATAGCCGGCGCGCTCGGCGCGGAATGCCTCATTTCCATGACGGATATTACGGGTATTATGCGCGATAAGGACGATGAAAGATCGCTCATCTCCACTCTTTACGTAAGCGATACGCAAGAGCTTGTTACAGAGGGAGTTATTTCCGGCGGTATGATACCGAAGGTTGAATGCTGCACGGAGGCTATACGCCGCGGTGTTAAAAAGGTGTTCGTAATAGACGGCAGAGTGCCGCACTCCTTGCTTATAGAAACTCTTACCGACGAAGGTATGGGCACAATGCTCGTTTCCGGCGACGGTGTTTCGGAGGAAGAAGAATGAACACAAAAGAGCTTGATAAAAAATACGTTGCCAACACGTACAACCGCTTCCCCGTGGAGATAGTAAGCGGTAAGGGTGCGTGCCTCGTTGACGAAAACGGCAAGGAATATATAGATATGGGTGCAGGTATCGCCGTTAATACCTTTGGTATGGCAGACGATGGCTGGGTGGCGGCGGTTACAGCACAGCTCGCCAGATTCCAGCACACCTCCAACCTCTACTACACAGAGCCCTGCGCACGCCTTGCGGAAATGCTGTGCACGCGCACGGGCATGAAGAAGGTCTTCTTCGGCAATAGCGGTGCAGAGGCAAACGAATGCGCCATAAAAGCCGCGCGCGAATACGGTGTTACAAAAAAGGGCGGGGAATATTACAATATCATAACGCTAAAAAACAGCTTCCACGGCAGAACGCTCGCCACGCTTGCGGCGACGGGGCAGGACGTGTTCCACGAGCATTTCACGCCTATGCCCGAGGGATTTCTCTATGCAGAGGCTAACAACTGCGAAGCGCTGGAAAAAATGGTGGAGGAAAACAAGGTCTGCGCCATTATGTTCGAGCTCGTGCAGGGCGAGGGCGGCGTAAACGCGCTCGATGCGGCATTTGTCGCAAAAATCGCAGAGCTCTGCGAAAAGCACGACCTGCTTATGGTAGACGACGAGGTTCAGTGCGGCAACGGCAGAACGGGTGCGCTTTATGCATATATGCACTTCGGCATAAAGCCCGATATCGTTACCACGGCGAAGGGCCTTGGCGCAGGCTTGCCCATAGGCGCTGTAATGTTCGGCGAAAAAGCGGCAGATATATATAAGCCCGGCTTGCACGGCAGTACGTTCGGCGGCAACCCCGTTTGCGCGGCAGGCGCGTGCCACGTTATAGAGCGCCTTACGGATGGCTTTATGGCAGAGGTAAGCGCGAAGGCGGAATATATAAAAAATGCCCTTGCGGGTGCAAGCGGCATAAAGAGCGTTTCCGGCATGGGGCTTATGATGGGCTTGGAAACGGAAAAGAAGGCGGCAGAAGTTGTTTCTGCGGCTATGGAGCGCGGAGTTTTGCTGCTCACGGCGAAAACAAAGGTGCGCCTGCTCCCCCCGCTTAATATCAGCTATGCAGAGCTTGATAAAGCTATAAAAGTTATTAAAGAGGTATGTGAAATATGAAACATTTGCTTAAACTTATGGACCTGAGCTACAAGGAAATTCTCGAAATACTTAACCTTGCAGACCAGCTTAAATACGAGAAAAAATACGGTATAGAACACCACTATCTCAAGGGCAAGACCTTGGGTATGATCTTCCAGAAATCCTCCACGCGTACGCGCGTTTCCTTTGAGGTTGGTATGTACGACCTGGGCGGCAGTGCACTCTTCCTTTCCTCCCGCGACCTTCAGATAGGTAGAGGCGAGCCTATAGAGGACACAGCGCGCGTGCTTTCCCGCTACCTCGACGGTATTATGATCCGTACGTACGACCAGGAAGAGGTTGAAAAGCTCGCAAAATACGGCGATATTCCGATAATCAACGGTCTTACAGACTATGCGCACCCCTGCCAGGTGCTTGCCGACCTTATGACAATACGCGAGCACAAGGGCTCTGTACGCGGCAGAAAGCTTTGCTTTATCGGCGACGGCAACAATATGGCAAACTCCCTTATCGTTGGCGGCATAAAGATGGGTATGTCTGTGGCTATAGGCTGTCCCAAAGGCTATGAGCCCGATGCTGAAATTATGAAATGGGCGAGCGAAAACGGCGAATTCCTTTGCACAGACGATATTTTCGAGGCCGCAAAGGATGCAGACGTGGTTTACACAGACGTTTGGGCATCTATGGGCGAAGAAGCGGAAGCGGAGGAAAGAAAGAAAATTTTCGCAGGCTTCCAGGTAAATGCAGAGCTTATGGCGGTTGCGAAAAAGGATGCAATGGTGCTCCACTGCCTGCCTGCACACCGCGGTGAAGAAATCACGGCAGATGTGCTCGAAGCGCACGCGGCGGAAATCTTCGACGAAGCGGAAAACAGACTCCACGCACAAAAAGCCGTTATGGTTATGTGCATGAGAAACAAAGGCTAAAAAACAGAACACGCTTTAAATCTTAACTGATTTTTTAGCGTGTTTTTCTTTGCCTACTTGAATTTTCAGACAAAAAATGGTATAATAAAAAATATAAAATAAAAAACTTGGAAAAGATACGGTAAAAAACGTTTCGGAAGGGAAGTTTTTATGAAAATAATCGTTGCCGGTTGCGGAAAAATAGGCAAGACAATAGTAGAAAGCCTCGTAGCAGAGGGGCATGAAATTCTGATAATAGATAATAAGCCGGAAATAGTAGAGGAGCTTACAAACATTTACGACGTAATGGGCATTTGCGGCAACTGCGCAGATAGCGACATCGTAATAGATGCAGGCGCTGGCGATGCGGACCTTTACCTCGCCGTTACCGATTCCGACGAGCTGAATATGCTCAGCTGCTTTATAGCGAAGCGTATGGGCGCAAAGGACACAATAGCGCGTATACGCGCCCCCGAATATAACGATAACAGCTTGGTGTTTATGAAGGATAATCTGGAAATATCCATGCCCATAAACCCCGAGCGCCTCGCTGCCAGCGAACTTTTCAATATACTGAAATTCCCCTCGGCACTGAAGGTTGAAACGTTTTCGCGCAGAACGATGGAAATGACAGAGGTGCGCCTGCAGGATGATTCCGTGCTCGACGGTGTTAAGCTTTTGGATATACGCCACAAATTCAAGGCACAGGTGCTTATTTGCTGTGTACAGCGCGGCGAAGAAGTGTTCATACCGGACGGTAATTTCGTGCTTCGCGGCGGCGACAGAATAGGCGTTACCGCCGCACATGTGGAGCTGCTGAAGTTCTTTAAAAATACAGGGCTTTTACAGCGCCCCGTAAAAAGCGTTATTATTCTCGGCGGCAGCCGTATTGCATATTACCTTGCACAGATGGTGCTCGATATCGGCGCAGACGTTAAAATTATAGATAAAGACGAAAAAATTTGCGAAAGCCTTGTTGATGCCTTGCCGAAAGCCACTATAATCCACGGCGACGGCTCGGAGCAGGAGCTACTTTTGGAGGAGGGAATCTCCTCGGCAGATGCTTTTGTGGCGCTCACAGGTTCCGACGAAACGAATATACTCGTTTCTATGTTCGCTATGATGAACGGAACGAAAAAGGTTATATCTAAGGTGAATCGCGACGAAATAGCTCCTATGGCGGAAAGACTTGGGCTGGACTGCATAATTTCGCCGAAGAAAATGGTTTCCGATGTGGTGCTAAGATATGCCCGCGCGCTGGAAAACTCTATGGGCAGCAACGTGGAAACGCTGTATAAGCTTATGGACGACAAGGTAGAGGCGCTGGAATTTAACGTGCGTCCGGATGCAAAATGTGTGAATATTCCCCTAAAAGATCTAAAGCTGCTTAAAAATATGCTTATTATCGGCATAATTCGCGGCAGAAAAGTAATAACTCCTTCCGGTTTGACGGAAATATTGCCCGGCGACAGAGTTGTGGTTATAACAACCAACAAAGGGCTTGGCGACCTTTCCGATATTTTGCAGAAATAAGGGCGGTGGCTTATGAATTACAGAATTGTTTCTCATACGGTAGGGCGTATTTTGCAGATAGAGGCGGTTTTGATGCTTTTGCCTCTTGCCGTAAGCATAATATATGTGGAGCAGGATGGGGCGGCATCTATATGGGCGTTCCTTATATCCATCGGCATATCTCTGGCGCTCGGTCTTTTTCTTACATATGTTTTGGGTAAAAACAATAAGCTGCTTTTCGCGCGCGAGGGCTTTGCCATCGTGGCGCTTGCATGGCTTGCAATGTCCGCCGTGGGCGCTCTGCCTTTCGTTATAAGCGGATATATCCCATCTTTTGTAGATGCTTTTTTTGAAACTGTGAGCGGCTTTACCACAACGGGCGCTTCCATCCTTACCGATGTAGAGGCGCTGAGCCACGGCATGCTCTTCTGGCGCAGCTTTACGCACTGGGTCGGCGGTATGGGTGTTCTTGTGTTTATTATGGCTATTCTGCCGCAGGACACGGGCAGAAATATACATATAATGCGAGCGGAAATGCCTGGCCCCATCGTAGGTAAGCTTGTGCCCAGGCTCAAAGACACGGCGAGAATACTGTATATCATCTATATTGCTATCACGGCAATAGAAGTGGTATTTCTCCTTTTCGGCGGCATGGACATTTTCGAAAGCCTTGTTCACTCTTTTGGCACAGCGGGCACGGGCGGTTTCGGTATAAAGGGCGACAGCCTCGGCAGCTACAACGCTTATTTGCAATGGGTTATAACCATATTTATGCTTATTTTCGGCGTAAACTTCAACCTCTATTATCTTATTCTTATCAAACAGTTTAAAACCGCCGTTAAGAGCACGGAGCTCTGGGTATACGGCGCTATAGTGCTTATTTCCGGCGCGGCGATAACCATAAACATACTCGGTATGTACGATAGCGTGGCAGAGGCTGTGCGCCATGCATTCTTCCAAGTGGCAACGGTTATTACCACAACAGGATATTCCTCGGTGGATTTCAACCTTTGGCCCGGATTTTCCAAGGCGATTTTGGTCGTGCTTATGTTTGTGGGTGGTTGCGCAGGCTCTACGGCGGGCGGCATAAAGGTTTCACGCTTTATAATAGCACTGAAAACCGTTTTCAGAGATATAAAGAAAATGCTCCATCCGCGTTCTGTGGCGGGCGTGAAGTTGGAGGGCAAGAAGGTAGATGATTCTACGATAAATTCCGTAAGCACATATTTTGCTTTCTATTTCATAATTTTGCTTGTTATATTCCTTTTGATCTCTCTGGAGCCCTTCAGCTTTGAGGCAAATTTTACGGCGACGGTAGCGTGCTTCAATAATATAGGCCCCGGGCTTGCGGAGGTTGGTCCTATGGGCAGCTTTGCAGCGTATTCTGCACCTGCAAAAGTTCTTCTTTCCTTTGCGATGCTTCTCGGCAGGCTGGAAATTTTCCCTCTGCTTCTCATTTTTACACCGTCTATGTGGAAAAAGAAATAAAAGTTAAAATGCACCGTTTATCGGTGCATTTTTGTTTATGGAGAACTTTTTAATAATATTATTTCACACAACGGTGTAGAGCTTATAAAGCTCGCTGTATAGGCCGCCCTTGGCAAGAAGCTCTTTGTGTGTGCCGCTTTCTTCTATGCCGTTTTCTGTCAGCACCAAAATTCTGTCGGCGTTCTTTATCGTCGTGAGGCGGTGCGCCACGGTGAAGGTGGTTCTGCCCTTGGCGAGCGTTTCGAGCGATCTCTGCACCAGGCGCTCGCTTTCGTTATCCAGCGCGCTTGTGGCTTCGTCGAGAATGAGTATCGGGGGGTCCTTTAAGAATACGCGCGCTATGGAAATGCGCTGCTTTTGCCCACCGGAAAGCTTCACGCCGCGTTCGCCCACGTATGTGTCGTAGCCGTCGGGCAGGGCGGAAATAAACTCGTGTGCGCCTGCCAGGCGTGCCGCGCGCTCTATTTCTTCTGCCGTGGCGTTCTGCTTGCCGTAAGCTATGTTTTCGCGCACGCTGCCCGAGAAAAGGTAAACGTCCTGCGCCACAACGCCTATGTTTTCGCGCAGGGAAGCGAGCGTTACCCCCTTTATATCCGTGCCGTCAATGAGTATTTTGCCGGCAGAAGCTTCATAGAATCGGGGAATGAGGGAGCAAAGCGTGGTTTTGCCGCCGCCGGAGGGGCCTACGAGCGCGATGCTTTCGCCGGCCTTCACAGAAAGGTTAAGCCCGTGCAGGACCTCGTGTTTTTCGCTTTCGTAATGGAAGGAAACGTCGCAAAATTCCACGTTTCCGCGCACGTTTTCCAGCTTCTTTGCGCCCGCAGTGTCCTGTATTTCGGGCTCTGTGTCCATAATTTCGGCAAAGCGCTCTATACCGCTCATGCCGAGCTGGAACTGTTCTGCAAACTCCACTATTCTGCGTATGGACGTAAGCAGTGTTGTTACAAACATCAGGTATGCCACATAATCTGCCGCGCTTATGTCGCCGTTCAAAAGGAACACGCCGCCGACCATAACGACAACGATGTACATAATGCCGTCGAAAAGGCGCGTGGCGGAGGTAAAGCCGCCCATTATGTAGTAGCGCGCGGATTTAAGGCGCAGAAATTCTTTGTTGCCCTTGTCGAACTTTTTCTGTTCCACGTGCTCGTTTGCAAAGGATTTTACCACGCGGATGCCCAGCAAGCTATCCTCTATCTGCGAATTGAGCTCGCCTATCTGCTTGCGTGAATCTGCGAAGTTTGCTTTCATTTTAAGGCGGAAGTAGATGAGCACGGCTACCATAACGGGAATTACAGAGAAGATTATGAGCGTTAGCGTTACGTTCATCGTGCAGAGAATTATGAAAGCGCAGATTATCTTTATGCCCGCTATGAAAAATTCCTCGGGGCAGTGGTGCGCAAACTCCGTAACGTCGAAAAGGTCGTTGGTTATGCGCGACATAAGCGTGCCGACCTTCGTGTTGTCATAATACGAAAATGAAAGCTTTTGCAGGTGCGAAAAAAGGTCTCCGCGCATATCGTTTTCTATTTTCGTGCCCATTATGTGGCCTACGGTGGTCATATAGTAGTTTGCCGCTGTGTCTACTATGCGCAGGGCAATGTACAGAAGCCCACAGCGCAGTATGAGCTCTAGTGTGAGCGCTGCCGTGTTTTCGGTGGCGGCGCCCGTTATTTCGCGCACTATCATCGGCAGCACGAGCTCGCAGACGGTGGTGAGCGCGGCGCAGAAAAGGTCTGCCACCATTATCCACCCGTATTTTTTGTAGTAGGGCATAAAACGCCGTAGCAGCCCTTTTTTCTTATTTTCCATAAAATATACCTTTCCATATAATTATTTTAAAAAATGCCCGTAACGGGCATTTTTGCATTTTCGGTTATTTTTTGAGCTCTATAATAGCGCGTATGTCGTCTTCCTCGCCTTTTACGGTAACTACGTGTGCATTTTCTGTTTCGCCATAGAGGCAGCGCACGGTTTCGCCGTATTTTATAGCGCGGCGGTACATAATTTTAAATCCCGTGAAGTCGCAGTTGTTATATACGTCCTCGGGCAGCATGAGCTTCGCTACCTCCAGGTAGTAGACATTGTTCATATGGTGGTTGGCATCTATAAAATTGCGCGTTACCTTGAAATCCTGCGCGGCTGTGTATTCCGCAGGCTCTTCCAGCTTCGGAAGCCAAAGAAAGCCGAAGTTTGTGTGCTCCTTTTCGCTTTGGTAAGCGGCGGCAACGGCAGGCGTGGCGCGCTCCACCTTTTGTGTGGCGGCATTTACACGCGCCCAGTTGGATATACCCACTACGCATTTTTCGCCGGTGCTGTCGCAAATTTCAAATTCACGGCAGGCAGAAACACCGCGCATATCTCTGCTCCAGGTGTGCACGGTTACGGTATCCTCGTATTCGGGGCGTTTTATTATATTCACATCGTATGCCGTGAGGAACCAGCGCGCGGAGCTTGTCTTGATGCTTTCGCCGGCGCGTGTGCCATGCATGCACGCCATATTTTCGAAGAATTTCAAAATAGCCGCGTCGGAAAGCTTCAGATCGCTTGTGACGTCGCTGTAGCCCACGTAAAAAATTTCTTTTACAACCATAATTATACCTGCCTTTTGATTTTTTATTATTTTTGAAAGAGCGCCAATGCTTTTTCGATTAGTTCAAGGTGCTCTACGAGTATTTTTGTTCCCATAAGAATCAGTATTATACCGCCCGCAAGCTCTGCTTTGGCTTTGAATTTTGCGCCGAACACGTTGCCTATCTTTACGCCTACGGCCGAAAGCACGAATGTGATAACGCCGATGAAGAGCACGGCAAAGCCTATGTTTACGTCGGGCATAAGACCGAACGTCACACCCACGGCAAGTGCGTCTATGCTTGTGGCAACAGCCATGGGAAGCATGGCTTTAACGCCGAAGGAGCAATCGCAATCGCAGTCGCAATCATCACCCTTTACAGCTTCGCGTATCATATTGATACCGATTATAGAAAGGAGGACGAAGGCTACCCAATGGTCGAACGCTATTATATAATCCTGAAACTGCTTGCCAAGGAAGTAACCCGCCAGCGGCATAAGCCCCTGAAACGCGCCGAAGTAAAGACCGACTATGAGCATATGGCGAAACTTAAGCTTTTTTACGGAAAGCCCCTTGCATATCGCAACGGCAAAAGCATCCATAGAAAGCCCCACGGCTATTATAAAAAGCTCGAGTGTAGACATAAACGTCCTCCGAAATAAGATTTTAGATTTAGAAAAAAGCGAACAACAAAAAAAGACTCACCTGCACCCAAACGGCAGATAAGTCTCATCGTTTGGGGCGAAGCCGGAAAGCAAGCTTTCGAGATGTTGACTTCGCCACATTGCAGATGCAATGCCGATTACTCCCTTAAATACTATTTTAATTTTAACATATTTTATATATTTTGTCAATGAATTTTTTGTGAGGAGCTATTATGGAAATGCACCGCAAAAAGCGGTGCATTTCAGCTTGTATATGTAAATTATTCTTCTTCGGGGTTTTCCATATAGCGTTTTGCCTGTGTAGAGAAAAGCTCGTAGTAGGTGCCGCGCTTTTTCATAAGCTCCTGATGGTTGCCCTGCTCGGTGAGCACGCCGCCGTCGATAACGAGTATTTTATCTGCAACGGTGGCGCTGGAAAGCCTGTGGGAAACGAAAATAGTGGTCTTGTCCTTGCGCAATGTATCGAACTGATTGTAGATCTCCTGCTCGGCGATGGCGTCAAGGCTTGCCGTGGGCTCGTCGAGAATAAGAATGTCGGAATCGCTGTAGAATGCGCGGGCTATGGAAAGCTTCTGCCACTGACCGATGGAAAGCTCTATACCGTCCTTTTCAAACACTCGGGTAAGGGCTGTGTTGTATTCGTTCGGCAGCTTTTCGATAAACTGCGTTGCAGAGGATTTTTCTGCGGCATCCAGCACGGCGTTTTCGTCCACGGGGTCGTTTATACGGGAGAAGGCGATGTTATCGCGCACGCTTACGGCGTATTTGCCGAAATCCTGGAATATGATGCCGTAGAGGGAATAGAGCTCCTTGAGGTCATATTCGCGGATGTCGTGGCCGTCCAGAAGTATTCTGCCCTCTGTGGGGTCATAGAGTCTGGTTATAAGCTTGATAAGCGTGGTTTTGCCGGCGCCGTTAAGACCGACAAGCACAACGGTGTCGCCGGGTTCGAGCACAGCGGAGAAGTTCTTTATAACAAAGCGCTCCGTGCCGGGGTATTTGAACGATACGTTCTGCAGCTCTATTTTGTGGCCTGTGTGGTGTTTAACCTTGAGCGGTTCGGAAATAAGCGGCACTACCGTCTGCTTTTCGTCCATAAACGTGATAAGGTTGTCTATAAACAGCGTACCTTCGTAGATAGAGGACATTGTGGCGATAAATGTCATGATACCGCCGGAAATGGAGTTTAGCGCACCTGTATAGAGCTGGTAATCGCCGACTTCCAGCCTGCCCTCGAAAACGCCGTTGGCGATAAAGAGGAAAAGGAAGCAGTTTACCACAGCGGAAACAACGGCAACGGAGATATTAAGCACGCCTTCTTTTATAAAGAGCTTTTTAAGCCCGCTGAAGTATTTTTTGAATATGCCCTGGTATTTTTCCGTGAAATGGTCGTAAAGCCCGAAAATACGGAGCTCCTTTGCCATATCCTTATTTGTGGTAAGTCCGGAATAGTAGGAAAGCTCGCGGCGGGATTTGGAATTTCTGCGGATATAATTGAAGTTTTTCTTGCGGTAAGAGAAGGTGATTATTGCGCTGGGCAGGGAAAGAATGATAATAAGCCAAGGCGCGCCGGGGCTTATAGCCCAAAGTATGGTAACGTAAGAAACCATGCTTATAAGCGTGCTCATTATCTGGAACGTGGAGCGCAAGATCTGAATGGGGCGGGAGCCTGCCTCGCGCGAAGCGTTTTCGAGCTTTTCGTAAAACTCGGGGCGGTCGAAGCTGGCAATGTCTATGGTTTTCGCCTTTTTCATTATTTTTGTATTAACGTGGTTTACCACGAGCTCGCCCGAAATGCGCGTTACCATGGTTTCCACGTTAGAGATGATGCTGGTGAGGAATATGAGCGCAAACTGGAATATGAGCAGCTTCATCGTGGCGTCAAACGAAACGGCTTCGCCATTTTGATTGTTAAGGAATATTATCGCAAGCTCGTTTAAGATCTCCGCGCCTACGAGCGATTTTATAACGGGCATAAAACCCTGAATTATCGCTATAAAGAGAAGCGCAAAGAGTATCCACGGGCGCGTTTGCCAAACAAGCCCTACGATATAAAAAAGTCTGGAAAAGAAATTTTTTACTACGTTGAAGATAAAAGAGGGAACTTCACGTACGTTTTTTGGCTTAGGCACGCGGTTTTTTTCGCTTGCTTCGCCAGGGGGCGGTCCCATCATCATAAATCTTCCTCCTTGAAAATATGTAAATTTTGTTAAGATACCTAACTAATTTTAACACGATATGAACGGTGTGTCAATAAAATATACGTTTTCTTCATACTTTTTTAACATTTTTCTGCAAATGTTTAATTTTTCTTTCTTTTGAAGCGTTTGGAAAGAGTGTTTATATAAGGTTTTTGTGCCATTCTTCTACTATTGCTTCGGTAGGTTATGGTAAGATATAATGATTTTGTAATCAGACGAGAAATTTGTTTGAAATTTAAAAATCTACCTGAAAGGAAAACTTTTTATGAACAAGAATGCAAAAAGAATGAGAAATCTTCCCGCAAAGGGTAAAAAATTCAAAATAGTTAAAGGCGGCAAAGCGGCTATTGCCACGGGAGCGCTGGCGCTTACGATCATGCTCGCCTCCTGCGCGGAAAACTCTGCTGCTGACGGCACACAGGGAGGAAATGCGGGCAGCACAGGAAAACCTGCGGTAAGCACGCGCCCGAGCGATGTAACTACAGTAGCGCCGCTTACAGACGGCACGCACACAAGCGTTTTTTACGAAGAGATACCCTTTGAAACGGTTTACATAGATACACCCGATATGTACGATGACGAACAAATCGTTAAGGAGGAGGGCGCGGCAGGCAAAACAGAGGTGCGCGAGCACACGCTGTATAAAAACGGCAAGGTAAAGGACGTGTGGCAGGAGAAAATAACGCTCGCCGAGCCGCAAAAACGCGTTATTTTGCGCGGAACAAAGCCGAGCGTGGAAATAAAAGAAAATACTGTTACCGAAACTTTGGAAAAATACTCGACAATTTACGAAGAATGTGGTACTATGGAAGTAGGCACAAAAAAATTAAAAACAGAGGGCAAAAATTCCGTTGCCGTAAGAACATACCGCTATACATATATAAAGGGCGAGCTTGCGGGCACGGAAGTGGTGGCAGAGGAAATAAGCACGCGCGTGGACGAGGTAATACTCGTGGGCACAAAGGCGCAGACCTTCGGCCTGCCGTTTATAGATGCGGCGCACGGCGGCGTGGACTATAAGCTCACGCAGTCTTTCGGCGGCGCAAACAACCACCGCGGGCTGGATTTCGCCGTTTACTACGGCGACCCGATAATAGCCGCGATGGACGGCACGGTGATAGAGGCGTACGACGCAGGCTATTTTTCCAAAAACAATATTCTTTGGACATACGGCACCTATGTGGTTATCCAGCACGACAACGGCTTCCGCACCTATTACGCGCACCTTTCGCGCCGCACGGTGAAGAAAGGCGACAAAGTTAAAAAGGGCGAGGTCATCGGCGCTTCGGGCAACACAGGGCGGCTGAATACCACAGCCACGGGACCTTACGCCGGCACGCACCTGCATTTTGAAATACGAAAGTATAACGCGAAAACAGGTGTTTACAACACCGTAGACCCGAAGCCCTACCTGCCGTGGTGGAGATGATACCCCGGAACCCACGCAAGACCTTCTGTTTTTATCAAAAACAAATTTTTAGAAAAGGAAAGAAAAGCTATGGTTGAAATTTCCAAAACAAAAAGCTACGGCCATTTTAAAAACGGCGGCGAAACCTTTGTTATAACAGACATCGAAACCCCCAGACATTGGTATAACTACTTCTTTAACGACGAATACGTTTCCTTTACATCTCAGGTGGGCTTTGGCGAAGGTCTTTGCCAGGACGATATGGGCAGAAGAGTTATGCTTCTTTCAAACAGAAACGTATTCCTCAAAACAGCCGACAAAGCGTGGAGCGCCTTCGGTTTGCCGATAAACTACGGCTACACAGATTATGCCTGCGCACACGAAAACGGCGCAAGCACGGTTTCTCTTGCATATGAAGGCGTGAAGAGCGCGGTGCGCATTTTCGTGCCCAACAAGGGTAAATACGAGATATGGAGCGTTACCGCGGAAAATACATCGGTAGAAACGCGCGAGCTTTCCGTTATAGCATACGCAAAAACGGAAATAGACGGCACGTACCGCCCGCAGTGCTACAGCCTTGGCAAAGGCGGCTTCTGCGAAGCACACAACGCGGTTTACGGCCAGGTATACAGCGCATACGAAAGCGATAAGAACCGCCACGTTTGGGGCTATATGTCCGCAAGCGAAAAGGCAGACGGCTATGACAGCCGCCGCAACGCCTTTATCGGCCCCTTCGGCACAGAGCAGCAGCCCACGGCTATTGCAAAAATGCTCGGCACGCAGAATTCCGACTGCCATTCCGAAAAGCTTTGCTACGTTCTCGAAAACAAGCTCACACTTGCTCCCTGCGAAAAGAAAACTGTTCACTACCTCGTGGGTGTTGCACTCTCTTGGGACGAAATGGTTACGCCCACGGCAGATTGGGTAGAAGCTGAATTTGCTGCTATGAAGGCAAAATACGCGCGCGACCTCGCAGGTGCGGAAATAAAGACCCCCAACGAACAGCTCGACAACCTCGTTAACGGTTGGCTTAAATATGCGGCGGATATGGGCAGCCGCTGGGCACGCGTGCGCCACAACGGCTACCGCGACCTCACCAGCGACACAGATTGCCTTGCGCCCATCAACCCCGCGCTCGCTTGGGAAAGAATCAAACGCATACTTACATACCAGTATGACACAGGCTACGCTCCCCGCACGTTTATAGACGGCGCTATAAGAGATAAAAAGTTTGCCGACAACACGGTTTGGCTCGCTTCCGCCGTTACCACGATTGTAAAAGAGCTCGGCGACAAGAACCTCCTTCTCGAAGAAGTGCCCTTCAACAACGGCACTGTTGCCACGGTTTACGAGCATATCCGCAGAAGTGTGGATTTCCTCTATAACTTCCGGGGCCTTTACGGTCTTATCAAGATCTGGGGCGGCGACTGGAACGACTGCGTAAACTTCGCAGGTCTTGAGGGCAAGGGCGTTTCCGTTTGGCTCTCTATTACCTGGTGCTACGCCAACAAGCGCTTCCGCGAGCTTGCAAAAATGCTCGGCAAGGAAGAAGATGTGGCCCTTTCCGAAGAGCGCGGCAAGATCATGGCAGACCGCATAGAAGAATACGGCAGAGATAAAGAAGCAGGCTACTATATCTACGCACGCACAGACGACGATATCATTATGGGCGCGCACGATTGCGAAGAAGGGCAGATATTCCTTATTTCTCAGCTTTGGGCTGTTTTTGCAGGACTCGAAAATGCGGCAGAAGCTATGGATAAGGCAGAGGAAATTTTGGAAACACCCATAGGCATCCGCCTTGCATACCCCGCATACTCCCACCAGTACGATTATATCGGCTCTATGGGCGAAAAGCTCCCCGGCACGCAGGATAACGGCGGTATCTACCTCCACCCCTCCGCTTGGAAGCTCGCGGTAGACTCGCTCCTGCGCAGACCCGACAGAGTGGAAGAGGGCATACTCAAAATGCTCCCCGGTGCAAATGCATACGGCGGCGAAACCTGCGGCGAACCCTATGCAATGTACAACTCCTATTTCGCACCCGAAACGGGCTACAGAATGGGTACACCCGGCCAGAGCTGGCGCACAGCTTCCAGCTCCTGGATGCTCAAATCCGTTGTGGAATACGTGTTCGGTATGCACGCGGAAATGGAAGGCTTGCGCATAGAGCCCTGCCTGCCCCTTTCCTGGAAGGAATGCTCTATAAAGAAGGTATTCCGCGGCTGCACGTATAACATCAAGTTTATAGGCAACGGCGAAGGCGCAGACGTTGTGGCTATGAAAGTAAACGGCGAAGATGTGGCGTATGAACGCAACATTGTTCCCGCAAAGCCCGGCGAAACGCTCGACGTGGAAGTTTACCTCGGCAAGAAATGATAATATAAGAAAAATCTTCCTGAATGCGAGACTTCTCATAAGGAAGTCTCGCAGTTTTATTCGCCTGCGGCGAGATCTATTGCTTCGCAGTGATATTCGGCTTTCGCCGAGTGATATTTGCTTTGCAAGTTAAAGGGGCGAATAAAATATCACTGAAGCCGTCAGGCTTCAATATCACTATTGCGATAGCAATAATATCACTCCGACGCAGTCGGAATATAACTTGACGATTTTTCAGTTTTGTTTTATAATATCTTTAGAGGTGATGTTATGTCTAACAGTATTATGAGAGATAAAGCAAAGGAATTTGCTAAAAGTATTGTTTTCCTCTGCCGTAATATGAAGGCGGAACACAAAGAAATGGTGCTTGTAAACCAATTGTTACGTTCCGGCACTTCTATCGGTGCCAATATTCACGAAGCACAATATGCGCAAGGTACAAGGGACTTTATATCTAAACTTGAAATTGCTCAAAAGGAATGCTATGAAACAGAATATTGGCTTGAGCTTTTGTATGAAACGGGTTGTATCGAAGAAGCAATATATAAGTCTATTCAGAACGATTGCGGTGCAATACGAAGGATGTTAATATCCTCATTAAAAACGATAAAAGCAAAACAAGAATAGGGGTATGGGCATAGCCCGATGCATTTGTAATACAAATGCGAAACTAGCGAGATAAGGGATTGATATATCAATGGCAAAAATTATATTATCATCATGCGACTTCAGGAATAGTGATTCCGCTAAATACATATATGACAATTTACCATGTCCGGTTGATCAATGCAAGGTATTGTACTTTCCAAATGAAAAAGCCACAGAAGAAGCAATAAAAAGCATAAAATTTTATCAGCGTCTTTCGGAATTTGGTTTTTCCAAAGAAAACATATATGTTTTTAATTATTTTTCTCCTGCTGAATTTGATGTAAATACTCATATAGATGTTATATACATCAGCGGTGGAAACACTTTTGGAACATTGAAAAGAATTAAAGAATCAAGAGCGGAAAAGGTGATACTTGACTGCTTGTCTCGCGGAGCAATGTATATCGGCGGTAGTGCCGGTGCGCATATTGCTTCTCGCTCTATTCAACATGTAGCCAAGTATGATGTTGACACATATGGCTTAACGGATTTTTCCGGACTATGTTTATTTGACGGCATTTTAATATGTCATTATTCGGATTTGAGAGAAAAAGACTATAGGACTTTAATCGAGGCAGGAGAACAAAAAATTATTAAACTTCGAGATCAAGATTTTATGGTTTTTGAAATATAAGATAACCCCGACAGGTCTCTGAAATCTGTCGGGGTTATCTATTTGTTTCTGTAGATCAAATTTAACTCTTATGAGC
>JAFTLJ010000090.1 GCA_017456005.1 Clostridia bacterium
CCCGAAGAAAGAGCTCGTGGTATCACAATCAACACAAGACACGTTGAATATGAAACAGCTAACCGTCACTATGCACACGTTGACTGCCCCGGACACGCAGACTACGTTAAAAACATGATCACAGGTGCTGCTCAGATGGACGGCGGTATCCTCGTTGTTGCTGCTTCCGACGGTCCCCTTCAGCAGACACGTGAGCACGTTCTTCTTGCTCACCAGGTAGGCGTTCCCGCTATCGTTGTATTCCTTAACAAATGCGATATCGTTGACGACGAAGAACTTCTCGAACTCGTTGATATGGACGTTCGCGACCTTCTCAACCAGTACGACTTCCCCGGAGATGACACACCTATCATCCAGGGTTCCGCTCGTGTAGCTCTCGAATGCGCAAGCAACGATCCTGATGCTCCCGAATACGCTTGCATCAAAGAACTTATGGAAGCTGTTGACGAATACATTCCTACTCCCGAAAGAAAAGCTGACCAGGCATTCCTTATGCCCGTAGAAGACGTATTCTCTATCTCCGGTCGTGGTACAGTTGCTACAGGTCGTGTAGAAAGCGGTACAGTTAAAGTTGGCGACGTTGTTGAACTCGTTGGTCTTACAGACGAAAAGAAAACAACAACAGTTACAGGCGTTGAAATGTTCCACAAACTTCTCGACCAGGCTGAAGCTGGTGACAACGTAGGTCTCCTTCTCCGTGGTATCGATAAGAAAGAAATCGAAAGAGGTCAGGTTCTCTGCAAACCCGGCTCCATTCACCCCCACACAAAATTCAAAGGCCAGGTATACGTTCTTACAGAAAAAGAAGGCGGCCGTAAGAAACCCTTCTTCACAGGCTACCGTCCTCAGTTCTACTTCAGAACAACAGACGTTACTGGTACAATCACACTCGCTGCTGATGTAGAAATGGCTCGCCCCGGCGACAACATCGAAATCACAGTTGAACTTATCACTCCTATCGCTATCGACGAAAACCTCCGTTTCGCTATCCGTGAAGGCGGCAGAACAGTTGGTTCCGGCGTTGTTTCCGCAATCATCGACTAATTTTAGTCCGGTTTTCTGAAATAAATAGGGTATAATACCGTTTAACCTTTTGTCAGAGGGCAGGCAAACTGCTCTCTGACAAAATAATTTTTTGATACTTTTGTGTTTTGATGCATATATTGTTGCATTATATAATATTTATATAAAGCATTAAGCTTTTGTGCTTGCGAAAGTTTTTTGCGCGGCTTTTTAGCTGTTTTTCTTTAGGGAATGGTGAAATTCCATATCGGTGGTATAGCCCACGAAGCGACAAAGAGTCGCCCGAGCAGGTGAGATTCCTGTGCCGACGGTATAGTCCGGATGAAAGAAGAAAGGAAGCTCCTGTCACAAGGAGCGAAAGTCCCTAAAAGTTAAGTTCGGGGGCTTTTTTATTTGGTATGAATTTATGACGACCGCAAAAACTTCAAGAATAAGGGTATTGGCGTTCACAGGTCTTATGGCGGCAATATCCGCATTGCTTATGCAGCTTCAGATAGGATTTCCGTTTTTGCCTAATTTTTTGAAGCTTGATATTTCAGATTTTCCTGCGCTTATTGCGGGCTATGCTTACGGACCGCTTCCGGGCGTGTGGGTTTGCCTTATAAAAAACGTGCTTCATCTTACCGTAACCACAACGGGCGGTGTAGGCGAGCTTTCCAATTTTATTTTGGGTGTTTTCTTTGTGGTGCCTTCTGCTTTGATATACAGAATAGGCAAAAAAACGCAAAAAAGTGCGTTTATCGGAGCTATAGTTGGCACGCTGATTACGGCTGTTATCAGCATTTTTACTAATTATTATATAGTATACCCGCTGTATTATTACGTTATGGGTCTTACAACAGAAGCCCTTATGCATATGTATCAATCGAAGATGCCATCCGTACAAGATCTTTGGCAGGCGCTTGCCATATTTAATCTGCCGCTGACTTTGGCAAAGGGGTCTATCTGCACGGCAATAACCTTTTTGGTATATAAGCATATTTCGCCCATTTTGCACGGACGAAAATAGTATTGCATTTTTTGAAATATTATGATATAATAAAATGAATGATTGATTTTCAAGGAGCTTTTATAAATGGTTGATACTATAAAAAATTTTATTATTGATATTTTCGGTTCTGAATTAGGCGTTTTTATATGCTCGATGCTTCCGATAATAGAACTCAGAGGTTCTATTCCTTTGGGTGCATTTCTCGATCTGCCTTGGTATGTTAACTATTTTATAAGCGTAATCGGCAATCTTCTTCCCGTGCCGTTCATACTTTTGTTTATCCGTTCGGTGATACGCTGGATGAAGGGCGTAAAAATATTCCGCAAAATAGCCTTGTGGCTCGAAGCAAAAGCAGAGAAAAACCAGGGCAAGCTTTCAAAGGGTATTTTTGTGGGGCTTTTCCTTTTCGTTGCTATTCCAATACCCGGTACGGGTGCTTGGACGGGTAGCCTTGTTGCAGCTTTGATGGGAATAAAATTCAAAGATGCATTTTTCGCAATACTTATCGGTGTGCTTGCGGCGGGCGTTATTATGACGCTTGCTTCCTACGGCGTGCTCGGCTTTTTAAGCATATTTGCTTGAATATTTGAAAATACCCGTTTTCGGGTATTTTTTTGTATATATCCAACAAAATGTGCCTACCGATAGAGTAGGAACACAATATATAAGACGATTTTATATAAAATATCGGGCATCACTTGACAAATGCTCAAAAATACGCTATACTATAAGTGTCATATGACTGACGGAAGTGGATGAACCACAGGGAGTATGACTTTAAACGCCGACCGTCTGGGCATATGTTGTCCTGAAGGTCGTTTTTTTGTATCCGTCAAAAGTTTGGCGAGGTGAATTTGTATGGCAGATGGAAGAATATTATCTATTGAAAGCTTGGGTCTTGTAGACGGGCCGGGAATTCGCACAGTAGTTTTTATGCAGGGGTGCGCTTTGCGTTGCAAGTTTTGTCATAACCCCGATAGCTGGCAGTGCGGTATCGGGCAGAGCATAAGCTCTGATGAGCTGTATGCCAAGATACTTCGTTTTCGCCCGTATTTCGAACGAAGCGGCGGCGGTGTTACTTTTTCCGGAGGCGAACCTCTTTTGCAAAAGGATTTTCTTTTGGAAATTCTGAAAAAGCTAAAATCTGCTAATATCCATACCTGTATAGATACAGCGGGCGTTGGTGAAGGCGGTTACGGAGAAATCTTGCGCTATACCGATCTCGTGCTTTACGATGTAAAGGCTATAGATGGGGAAGGATACCGAAAAATTTGCGGCGGAAATATTTCTGTTACGGAAGATTTTCAAAAAGAACTTCTCGAAAGCGGCGTGGAAACCGTTGTGCGCCAGGTCGTAGTGCCGGGTATAAACGATACAGACGAATATATGCAAAAATTGTATATATATATAAAAGAAAAACTTCCTCAGGTGAAAACGGTAGAGCTTTTGCCGTATCACTTGATGGGGCTACATAAGTACAAAAAACTCGGAATTGCCGAACCTCTTGCAGGCGTGCCTGCGATGAGCAAGGCAAAAACCGAAGAATTTTACAAAAAATATTTTACAGATATGTGAAAGGAGCTATAAAACCGATGGAAAGAAGAGAATTTATAGGCGGAAAATGGCAAATACTTATCGACGTGCGTGACTTTATTCAAAAAAACTACACGCTTTATGAAGGTGATGCCTCCTTCCTTAAAGGTCCTACAGAAAAAACACAGAAGGTTTGGGGCAGATGCCTTGAACTTTTGGCAGAAGAACTCAAAAAAGGTGTTTTAGACGTTGAAACATCCAAGGTTTCCGGCATTTGCAATTTTGCACCCGGTTATATCGATAAAGAAAATGAAGTTATCGTCGGCCTTCAGACAGATGCGCCCCTTAAAAGAATGGTAAACCTTTACGGCGGTACAAGAATGGCAGAGCAGAGCCTCAAAGAATACGGCTACGAGCTCGATCCCACTATAAAAGCACATTTCACAGAATTCAGAAAAACACACAACCAGGGCGTTTTCGATGCATATCCCCCCTCTGTTCGTAAAGCGCGCTCCGCAGGTCTTATCACAGGTCTTCCCGACGCTTACGGACGCGGCAGAATTATAGGCGACTACCGCCGTATACCCCTTTACGGTACAGACAGACTTATAGAAGCTAAGAAAGCAGACCTTGAAGAGCTCGACGGCGTTATGAACGATAACACGATAAAGCTTCGCGAAGAAGTTACAATGCAGATCCGCGCGCTCGAAGATATTGCTAAAATGGCGGCAACATACGGCGTTGACGTAACGAAACCCGCTGTTTCCGCAAGAGATGCCGTGCAGATGCTCTACATGGGCTACCTTGCAGGTATTAAAGAAAACAACGGTGCGGCTACGTCCTTCGGCAGAACGTCTACGTTCCTTGATATTTACATTCAGCGCGACCTTGATGCAGGTATTATCACGGAAGAAGAAGCGCAGGAGCTTATAGACCAGCTTATTATAAAGCTTCGCCTTGTTCGCCACCTCCGCACACCCGAATATAACGAGCTTTTCGGCGGCGACCCCACTTGGGTAACAGAGGCTATAGGCGGTATGGGTATCAACGGTAAACCGCTTGTTACAAAGAACTCCTTCCGTTATCTCCACACGCTTATCAACCTCGGTACATCTCCCGAGCCCAACCTCACAGTGCTTTGGTCTGAAAAGCTTCCCGAAAACTTCAAAAAATACTGCGCTGAGATCTCTATCAAGACAGACTCCATCCAGTATGAAAACGACGAAGTTATGCGCCCCCACTACGGCGACGACTACGCTATAGCTTGCTGTGTTTCCGCTATGCGTATGGGCAAGCAGATGCAGTTCTTCGGCGCAAGATGCAACATAGCAAAGAGCTTGCTCTATGCTATAAACGGCGGTGTTGACGAGATAAAAGGCACGCTCGTTATACCAGATATCGAGCCTATTACAGACGAAATACTCGATTACGACAAGGTTTGGGAAAACTACAAAAAAGTGCTTAAAGCGGTTGCAGGTGTATACGTTAAAGCGAATAACGTTATCCACTATATGCACGATAAATACGCATATGAAGCAAGCCAGCTCGCGCTCCACGATACGGACCCCGAAAGACTTATGGCGTTTGGCATCGCAGGTCTTTCTGTTGCGGCAGACAGCCTTTCCGCTATTAAATACGCAAAGGTTCGCCCCATCAGAAACGAGCAGGGCGTAGCAGTTGACTTTGAAACTGTTGGCGATTTCCCGAAATACGGCAACGACGACAACAGAGTAGACGACCTTGCTGTAAACATCGTTACAAGATTTATTAAAGAACTCAAAAAGCACCAGCTTTACAGAAATGCCGTTCACACGCTTTCCGTGCTTACTATTACAAGTAACGTTATGTACGGTAAGAAAACAGGTACTACACCAGACGGCAGAAAAGTGGGCGAGCCTCTTGCTCCCGGTGCAAACCCGATGCACGGCAGAGATAATTCCGGTGCGCTCGCTTCGCTTAACTCTGTTGCGAAGATTCCGTACAGAGATACTTGCCAGGACGGTGTTTCCAACACGTTCTCTATCGTTCCCACAGCGCTTGGCATAGATATGAAGACGAGAACAAAGAACCTCGTTCACATTCTCGATGGCTACTTTACACAGGGTGCACACCACCTCAACGTAAACGTACTCAACCGCGAAACTCTTATGGATGCATACGAGCACCCCGAAAAATATCCTCAGCTTACGATCCGTGTTTCCGGCTATGCCGTAAACTTCCACAGACTTTCCAAAGAACAGCAGCTTGAAGTTATCAGCCGTACGTTCCACGAAACAATGTAATATGGATTTAAAAACTCCGCGAAAGCGGAGTTTTTTTGTTTTTTTAGGAAAAAATAAAAATTTTTTGAAAAATTTTCGTTTTTTTGTCACACTTATGCGATTTTTTTCGTATATATAGGTAGAGGGGAAAAAATATCAAAAAAATTCATTTTTTGCTCTCAATACTGCGAAAGGAGAAAAATTATGTACCGCATAGATATGAAAGGCTATACGTAGCAGACGCAAGGTGTTGGGAAAAATAATTTTCTTTTGCGATTATAGGGCAGGATTGTATTATATCTTGACAATTAGTATGAAAAATTTTATAATATAAAAAGAAAGGTTAAATTTATGAAAACGAATATTTCCAAAAAATTTGAACGCATTACCGCAATCTTTTTGGCGGTTATTATGCTCTTGGGCGTGGTTGGACTTTCTAACCAAAACTTAATATATGCTTTTTCGGATGAAAACGTATATACATATGATGAGATAAATTCTATTTTGTCGGGCAGTTATGATGTTTCGGAGCTTACTGCAAATGGAGAAGTGAAATTCAATTCCGCTAATTTCAGAGTAAATTCTCGCTATGCATTGGGTGTTGGCAATTACTATATTTGCTCACGATTGGATGCCAATATGATAACGCACACAAATAATGCTTTGGGCAGAGGCGCATACGATTCAACGCTTCGCGGAAGCAGCAATAATACCCAGCTTTGGTATTTTGAAAGTATTTCTGACGGGGTGAACTGCATAAGACTTTACGGCAACACAAGTAAATGCCTTAAAGTAAACCCCTCTACTTCTGCTGTATATATTGGCGATTACGTTAGCGGTGACGCAAACCAAAACTGGTCTATTTCAATTACTACAAACGGTAATAAGCTTGTTTCTGAATCAACAGGCAAGGCTCTTTACTGCGATGACGGTACTTTTACGGTAAGCAGCACGAGCGCTTCTTATTTTGGATTTTTCGATTACAGTTGGTGGATTCCTTGCACATCAATAACAATGAATGACGTTACGCTTTATTCGGGTCAGAATTATTTTATTGAGCCTACCTTTAAAGGCGAGAACGGTGTAGCCTCTAATCTTGAAGAAGATAGCCCTTGGGTTACGTATACTGTGGCAAACTATTCTCATACACCCATAACGTTAAACGGTGAAACGGCAAGCTCTACCGGATTTGGTATCAACTATATAAGAATAACTCATCGTATAACGGGTGTAACCGATACTTTTTACATTAGAGTAAATCCGCGTCAATCACGTATAGCTGTTACGCCGATTCAGCAACAGAATACAAAATGGTGTTGGGCTGCTTGTGCGGAAATGGTGGGTAGATATTTTTATCCTTCAACAGATAGAACTCAAAAGGATGTTTCGGATGAGATAAAAGGAAAAATTTTGGGATTGTTTTCAAAAAATGAAATGGGGGATGTTGGTGATATTGCCAATGGAATAGAATATGTAACTTATAATAATTATACGGCAGAGCCATTTGATGGTATATTCTCAGAGGTACAAATATGTAATCTCTTGCAAAGTGGTATTCCGGTTGTTGCTGCGTTAGGTAATTTAAATTCAGGACACGCTATAGTAATAGTTGATTGTAATCTATCTGGTACAACCGGAAATGTTATTTATACATTGAAATATATTGATCCATATGATGCTAGTATAAAAACTTGTACGTATGATGAATTGGTTTATACGGGAATAAATGGTATAACATATCAAGATAGTGTTTTAGTATATGGATGGTAATTTATGAAAAAATTTGCGGTATTATTTTTATGTTTGCTTTTGATAATCGGCGGCACGCTGCCTGTATTTGCGGCTGATAATGTGCAATCGTGGCTGGATAGTGCAAGAGAAGAAACAAAAGATAAAACTGAAGAAATCGAAAACGATGTCATTTCACGCTATAAAGCAAGCAAAATATACGGAACTTATCCTGTACGCCATATAAAAGACGATTTGTTTTTTGAAAAGGTACTAAACGGAGTGAGTTTTTCGAAATGTATTTCCGATTATTATTATGTAGGCGTTTTTGCCGATACATTTTTGCAGGATTCGGATTTAGTTTTATATGAGAAATCTATTGATGATTCCAATCTTTTCGGTGTAGCTGATACTGATCACGAAAAATTTTCTGAATTTTTAGAAAACACAGATAACAAAATTGCTTTGGGTGAATTCGGAAAGGTTTCTAACGCAGAACTTTTGTATTACGATCTTGAGTTTCTTGTTTCCTATGGGGGATATGATAAAAGCAAAGTTTTTTCTTTATGTGCTTGGTTTGTACATATCAAAAGTAACAAGGGCGAATTTTTGGTTCCATATACGATTTTTCAAGATGGCGGAAACGGCAATATTTTTGAAAACGGAAAATCATATAAACTTAAAGATTTCGCTAAAATAATGCGCGACAATGTGTATACAAAAAATAAATATATCGAAACCAGCAACATTCTCTACCCGTGGCAGATAGCGCTTATTGCGGTGGCTTGCGTGGCGGTGCTTGTAGGGCTGTTTTTCGGCGGAAAAGCGCTTATCGAGTATAACCAAACGAGAAGGCGCGGCGGTTACCATCATTTTTGATTCGGAGTATTTGATATGAAAAAAATCGTAATTTTATTTTTGTGTTTAATTCTTATAGCTGCCTCCGCTTTGCCTTCTTTTGCGGCGACAAGTTGCGAAGATTGGCTTAATGAAGCAAAAACAGATGAACTGGAAAAACTTGAAGAAAGTATTTTTTCAAATGAATTCTTTAAGGCGACTGAAACGCACATATACCCGATGTACCATATAACAGACGATGCTTTTTTTGAAAAATTGATGTTATGGAACAAAATGTCATCATTCATTTCACAAAAATATGATTTTGGAATTTTTTCTGATAGTTGGCTTTGTGAAAATCCTATTTTGGAAAATGCTGACTATAATACATCAACGGAAAGACTTGAAACTGTATTTACCTTGAATATAGCAGAATATCAAAAATTTAATGAGTTTTTGGTAAACGTAGATTCTCATATAAACGCAGGTGACTTTGGAAGCGTAAAAGATGTTTCGCTATTATACGGAGATTTTATATCTGTTAATATAAATGGCGTAGACAGCTCCTTATATCTTTGCTTCGCTTATATTCAAAGTAATAAGGGAGAATTTTTTGTACCTTACACCTTTTTGCAAACTGCCGGTGAACCGATTCTCGAAAACGGCAAAATTTACACTTTAAAAGAATGCACGAAAATTATGAAAAAAAGCATATCTTTTAGTGAAGGCAGCCGTACCGAAACCACCAATATTCTCTACCCGTGGCAGATAGCGCTTATTGCGGTTGTAGGTGTGGCGGTGCTTGTAGGGCTGTTTTTCGGCGGAAAAGCGCTTATCGAGTATAACCAAACGAGAAGGCGCGGCGGTTACCATCATTTTTGATTCGGAGTATTTGATATGAAAAAATTTGCGGTATTATTTTTATGTTTGCTTTTGATAATCGGCGGCACACTGCCTGTATTTGCCGCCGAAAGCGTGCAATCGTGGCTGGATAATGCAAGAGAAGAAACAAAAGATAAAATTGAAGAAATCGAAAATCATTATTATGAAAAAAATGATGAATGTGAAATAAAATCTTACCCTATGTACCATATAGCAGATGATGGTTTTTATGAAAAAATTTCGCTTTTTAATGGTATTGATAAATTTATTTCCGAAAAATATGATATTATAACCTTTGCTTTGCCCAACGAAAATCCGGAAGACTTTAATTGTAATATTTCTTGGACAGCAGGGCACGAAGCGCTTATTACTTCCGGAATGGTTGCGGAAAAAATAGTTGACCCTGAAGAATTTATGCTTTTTATAAAAAATATTGATTCCGACATATCTGCGGGAAAGTTCGGCAAAGTTAAAAATGTTTCTCTTTTGCTTGCGGATTTCCTTAATTTTAAGCTGACGGGAAAAAATTATACTACTTCTTTGATGGTTGCTTTTGCTTATGTGAAAAGCAACGAAGGCGAATTTTTGGTGCCGTATACGCTTATACAAACATACGGCGAACCGATTCTCGAAGACGGTAAAATTTACACTTTAAAAGAATGTACGAAAATTATGAAATCTGAAATATCGGTAGGTAAGATGAGCACCAGAGTGGAAACCACCAATATTCTCTACCCGTGGCAGATAGCGCTTATTGCGGTTGTAGGTGTGGCGGCGGCTGTAGGGCTGTTTTTTGGCGGAAAAGCGCTTATCGAGTATAACCAAACAAGAAGGCGCGGCGGTTACCATCATTTTTGATTAGTATTTTGCGATTTTTTTCAAAAAGCGACAATTTCCTATTGAAATTTAAAACGAAATATGCTATAATAATTCTAATCTTATCAAGAGAGGCGGAGGGACAGGCCCTGTGAAGCCCGGCAACCTGTTTTTTCAAGGTGCTAATTCCCGATAGATGAGAATGTTTTGTGCAAAATCTCAATCCCTCGGGCTGCCCGAGGGATTTTCTTTTGATATGTAAGAATAAAAATTTTATAAAGAAAGAGGAATAATTATGGCAAGAAGATTTTTTGCAACGGAATCTGTAACAGAGGGACATCCCGATAAGCTCTGCGACAGAGTTTCCGATTCCGTGCTCGATGCGATTCTGGCAGAAGACCCCATGGCTCGCGTTGCTTGCGAAACAAGTATGACAACAGGCCTTATACTCGTTATGGGCGAGATAACAACATCTGCATACGTTGATATTGAAACAATAGCGAGAAACGCCGTTCGCGAAGTTGGCTACGACCGCGCGAAATACGGCTTCGACGCAGATTCCTGCGCCGTGCTCAACTCCATACACAGCCAGTCGCCCGATATTGCTATGGGTGTTAACAAATCGCTCGAAGCAAAAGGCGGCGCAGACGATGATAAATATGAAATAGGCGCAGGCGACCAGGGTATGATGTTCGGCTTTGCTTGCGACGAAACAGACTGCAAAATGCCCCTCGGCTACGTTTTAGCGAGAGATATGGCGCAGAAGCTTACGGCTGTACGCAAGGATAAAACACTCGATTACCTCCGCCCCGACGGCAAAACACAGGTAACGGTTGAATACGACGGCGATACCCCCGTTCGCCTTGAAAACATCGTTGTTTCCACACAGCACAGCCCCGACGTAACGCTCGAACAGATAAGAAGCGACGTTATAGAAACCGTTATCAAACCCATCGTGCCCACACACCTTATAGACGCGAACACAAAGATCTACGTTAACCCCACGGGCAGATTTGTTATTGGCGGCCCTGCAGGCGACAGCGGTCTTACGGGCAGAAAAATTATAGTAGATACATACGGCGGCTACGGCAGACACGGCGGCGGCGCTTTCTCCGGCAAGGACCCGACGAAGGTTGACAGAAGCGCTTGCTATGCGGCACGTTACGCGGCGAAGAACATCGTTGCGGCAGGCCTTGCAAAGAAATGCGAGGTTCAGCTTGCTTACGCGATCGGCGTTGCGCGCCCCCTTTGCGAAAACGTTAACACATTCGGCACGGGTGTTATCCCCGACGAGCAGATAGCGGCAATTCTCCACGACAGCGTGGACTTCCGCCCTGCGGCTATTATAGATTACTTCGGTCTTCGCAACCCCATATACAAGCCCCTTTCCTCCTACGGTCACTTCGGCAGGGAAGAGCTCGGCGTACGTTGGGAAAGCACAGACCTTGCAGGCGTACTTCGCGACAAGGCAAATTTGAAATAATATCACGGTAGAACCCCACACCTCATATAATGGATATATACCATTGTATGAGGTGATTTATGGGCGATTTTACGGTGATTTTTCTCTCTTTTACGGCTGTTTCGGCAGGATTTATGCTTTTTAGCCGTGCATTTTCTGCGTTTGCTATGCGTGAACTGCGTAAAAGTGTATGCGTGCGGTTTTTGGCAGATACCATAGAGATTTTCGCGCAGGCGGAAAGTTTTGAATACTTTTTCCGTCTTGCGCTTATCACGCCGTTTTGCATAAGGGTATACGTAGCGGAAAGCGACGAGGAAGCTGTGTGCATTGCCGAAACGCTCGCGAGATTTTATGATTTTGAGATAATAAAAATATAAGGAGGTGCAATATGCCAAACGAAAAAAACGAGCTCGTTTCCATAGAGGGAACGGTTGAAAAAATTATATATCATAACGAAGAAAACGGTTACGTCGTGTGCGAAATGCTGGCTTTTTCCGATGAGCTTTACACGGTTTGCGGAAATATGCCGTACCTCGCCGTGGGAGAGACAATAAAGGCGCTGGGTGATTTTGTAACACACCCGCAGTTCGGGCGGCAATTCCGCGTGGAATATTACGAAAAGCAGTTGCCCTCCAACGCCACGTCGATACTGAAATATCTTGCTTCCGGCACTATCCGCGGCATTGGCCCCGTAACGGCGCGGCATATTGTAGAAAAATACGGCGACGACACGTTTGAGGTGCTGGAAAATCACCCGGAATGGCTGGCCGATATAAACGGTATTTCAGCACGCAAGGCGAAGGATATAGGCGAGGCATTCAAGGCGCAGTTCGGCATGCGCAACGTTATGGCGTTTTGCCGCCAATTTTTCGGGCCTGCTACGGCTGTGCGCATATATAAAAAATGGGGTTGCGCCGCTGTGGACGTTATAAACAAAAACCCATATATCCTTTGCGACGAAATTCACGGCGTTACGTTTGAAAAAGCAGATGCTATTGCAAAAACGCTCGGGTTTACATCCGGTTCCGACGAGCGCATAGGTGCGGGCATAAAATTTGTGCTGCAGCATAACCTTTATCAAAACGGGCACGTTTTTTTGCCGCAGGAAAAGCTTGTGGAAACCGCCACAAAGCTGCTTGGCTGCGAAAAAGAAAAGGCAGAGGATGTGCTTGCCTACCTTGTGAGCCTGGGCGAACTTAAATTTGTGCGCGAATCGGGCTTGAAGTGCATCTATTTGCCCGACGTTTACGATGCGGAAGCATATATTGCCAAAAAGCTCGATATTATGGAGCAGGTCAGCCACACGCTCGACACGGAAAACCTTTCGGAGCTTGTGAAGAAGGTGGAGCTTGAAAACGGTATAGAATATGAAGAACTGCAAAAGCGCGCTATAAAAGAGGCCGTGGCAAACTCCGTTTTTGTGCTTACGGGTGGCCCCGGCACGGGTAAAACAACTGTCGTGCGCGCTATTATACGCATATTTTCCAGCATGGGGCTGGATATAGCGCTCGCCGCGCCCACAGGCAGGGCGGCAAAGCGCCTTTCAGAGGCTTCTTCTATGGAGGCGAAGACGATACACCGCTTGCTGGAAATGCAGTTTGCGCCCGACGAGCAGTCTGTATTCGTGCGTGATGAGGCAAACCCGCTCGACGAGGACGTTGTGATCATAGACGAATCCTCTATGATAGACGTTTTCCTTATGTCGGCGCTTTTGCGCGCGCTGAAGCCCACCTCGCGCCTTGTGCTTATAGGCGACGCCGACCAGCTGCCCCCTGTGGGACCCGGCTACGTTTTCCGCGATATTATAGAAAGCGATAGGTTTTCCACGGTGGTGCTTACGCACATTTTCCGCCAGGCGCGCGAAAGCCTTATCGTAACAAACGCGCACGCGGTGAACAACGGCACGTATATGGACCTTTCCAAAAAGGATGCGGACTTTTTCTTTCTTCCGCGCCCGAGTGATGAAGAAACAGCCGCCACGATAGTTTCGCTTTGCGCAAAGCGTTTGCCAAAAACATACGGGCTGACTGCTTTCGGCGGCATACAGATAATAACCCCCTCCAAAAAGGGCGTGAACGGTACTGAAATGCTGAATAACTCCTTGCAAGCGGCACTAAACCCACCGAGCGCAGAGAAGCGCGAGAAAAAGGTGCGCGATATCATTCTGCGCGAGGGCGACAAGGTAATGCAGATAAAGAACGATTACGACATAGAGTGGGCGCGCGATGACGGCAGCTACGGTGTTGGCGTTTTCAACGGAGATATAGGTATTGTAGAGGAGATAAACCTTTCTGCCGAGCGTGTTACCGTGCTTTTCGACGACAGGCGCGCTGCATACGATTTTTCGATGCTGGACGAGCTGGAGCTTGCATATGCAATAACAGTACACAAGAGCCAGGGCAGCGAATACCCTATCGTGGTAATACCGCTTTACCGCTACTCCCAGCGGTTGCTAACGCGAAATCTGCTCTACACGGCGCTGACAAGAGCGCAGAAGATGGTGGTGCTTGTGGGCGACGAGGAGGTTTCAAGAAGAATGATAGAGAACAACCGCAGAACGAAGCGTTATACGGGGCTTTCCTTCATCTTCGCAAAATACGAATGAGTATATGGAGCTTGATTTTTCCGCGCAAATGCGTGGGTTGCCGCGAATTTATAGCGGGGAATAGCGTATTTTGCCCTGTTTGCGAGGCGAAATACGAGAGGATGAAGCGTGCTTTCTGCAAAAAATGCGGGCGGGAGCACGTGATGTGCCGTTGCAAAGCTACAAAGCTTGCAGGAATAGATATGCCGATAGCAGAACGCCACCTTTTTGCCTATGACAGCGAGCTTTCACGCACGATCATATATAAGCTGAAGCGCAAAAACGTGGCATCGCTTCAAAAATTTCTTGCGCACGAGCTTGTGCGCCTTACGCGTGAAGAGCTTAAAGGCAGGGGAGAAGCTGTTGTTTCATACCCTCCGCGTGCGAAAAGCGCCGTGCGCGAATACGGCTTTGACCACGCGAAGATCTTGGCAGAGGGCGTGGCGTGTGAGCTTGGTTTGACGCTTGCAGAAGCATTTGAACGTGGCGAAAGCGAAAAACAGCAAAAAACGCTTAGCGCCAAGGAGCGCGAGGAAAACGTAAAAAATGCATATTTTGCGGCAGAAAATGCAGATCTTACGGGGAAAACGCTCGTTATAATAGACGATGTTGTCACAAGCGGAAGCACGGCGGCCAGGCTTTGTACCCTTGCGCATGAAAAAGGCTGTGCGCGAATAGTGCTTATCTCTGCGGCAAAGACTTGAATATTGGAAAAATGCACCACAACATATTGTGGTGCATTTTTTGTATATTTTGTGAAGAAAAACGGTGAACAAGCACAGAAAACTGTTTTTGGAACATGAAACTGTGTCTTTGTCAATACCCCTTTTTTTGCCGTTTTTATAAAAGATTAAAAGCAAAAAAGCCTTGCGGAAACTGAGTTTTTCGCTTTTTTTTCTTTTTTGGGGGGAGAAAAAACAAAAAAAAATTAGTTTTTATGTCATATAGAAAAAATTGCACATTTTGTGGTGAATATTAACAAAAATACAAGATGTCGTATTTTTTTGGCGTTTTGCTCTTGCTAAAACAGAGATTTTGTGGTATTCTAAATAAGCAACTCACAGTGTACTTATTCTATATGTTTCAGAAAGGGATATGCTATGAATATTATAAAAAGAAATGGTTCTCAGGCTTCTTACGAAGGCGATAAGATAAGAATTGCTATTTCCAAAGCAAACGCTACCGTGCCCGAAGAAGAACGCCTTACAGAAGAGGATATACTCGCCATAGAAGAACACGTTCGCGCCGTAGGCAACAATATGTCGCGTGCGCTCGGCGTGGAAGAAATTCAGGATATGGTCGAAAACGGCATTATGGAACGCGGTGCCTTCAACGTGGCAAGAAACTATATCAAATACCGCTATATTCGCTCTCTCGCCCGTAAATCCAACACGACAGACGATAAAATTCTTTCGCTTATAGAATGCAATAACGAGGAAGTAAAGCAGGAAAACTCCAACAAAAACCCCACGGTAAACAGCGTTCAGCGCGACTATATGGCAGGCGAGGTAAGCCGCGATATTACAGAGCGCGTGCTTTTGCCCGAGGAGATCGTAAGGGCGCATAAGGAAGGACTTATCCACTTCCACGATTCCGACTATTTTGCACAGCACATGCATAACTGCGACCTTGTTAACCTCGAGGACATGCTGCAGAACGGCACTGTTATAAGCGGCACAAAGATAGAAAAACCCCACAGCTTTTCCACGGCGTGCAATATCGCGACACAGATCATTGCGCAGGTTGCCAGCAACCAGTACGGCGGCCAGAGCATAAGCCTTACACACCTCGCACCCTTTGTACAGACCTCCCGCGAAAAGATCCGCAGGGTTGTGGAAAAAGAAATAGAAATGCTCGGTATTTGCCCCGAAGAAGAAAAGATAAACAAGATAGTGGAAGACAGACTGCGCGAAGAAATACGCCGCGGCGTGCAGACAATACAGTACCAGGTCGTTACCCTTATGACTACCAACGGTCAGGCGCCTTTTGTTACAGTATTTATGTACCTTGGCGAAGCGAGAAACGAACAGGAAAAAGCCGACCTTGCCATTATTATAGAAGAAACGCTTCTCCAGCGCTACCAGGGCGTGAAGAACGAAGAAGGCGTTTGGGTAACCCCAGCGTTCCCTAAGCTTATCTACGTTTTGGAAGAAGATAATATTACGGAAGGCAGCAAATACTTCTACCTTACAAAGCTTGCGGCAAAATGTACTGCAAAGCGTATGGTACCCGACTATATTTCCGAAAAGGTAATGCTTGCAAACAAGGTGGATAAAAACGGCGAGGGCCACTGCTATACTTGCATGGGCTGCCGCAGCTTCCTTACACCTTACGTAGACGAAAACGGCAAGCCGAAATACTACGGCAGATTCAACCAGGGTGTTGTTACGGTAAACCTTGTTGATATCGGTCTTTCCGCACACGGCGATATGGAAAAGTTCTGGGAAATTTTCGATGAGCGTATGGAGCTTTGCCACAAGGCGCTCCAGTGCCGCCACGAAAGGCTCACGGGCACGACCTCCGATGCGGCGCCCATTCTTTGGCAGCACGGCGCGCTGCTCCGCCTCGAGAAAGGTGAAACTATCGACAAATACCTCCACGGCGGTTATTCCACGCTTTCTCTCGGCTATGCAGGCCTTTGGGAATGTGTTTACAGCTTGAATGGCAAGAAGCTCACAGAGCCCGAGGGCGAAGAGCTCGGCCTTGCAATTATGCGCAAGCTCAACGAATATACGGCAAAATGGAAGGCGGCAGAGAACATAGATTATTCGCTCTACGGCACTCCGCTTGAAAGCACGACGTACAAATTCTCTAAATGCTTGCAGAAGCGCTTCGGCATTGTAAAAGGCGTTACTGATAAGAACTACATCACAAACAGCTACCACATTCACGTTACAGAGCCTATCGATGCTTTCGAAAAGCTCGCACTTGAAGCCAAATTCCAGGCTCTTTCCCCCGGCGGCGCTATTTCCTACGTGGAAGTTCCCAATATGGAAAATAACATAGATGCTGTTATTTCCGTTATGCAGTTTATATATGAAAACATTATGTATGCGGAACTCAACACAAAGAGCGACTACTGCCAGGTTTGCGGATATGACGGCGAAATTCAGATAGTTAAAGACGATGAAGGCAAGCTTGTTTGGGAATGCCCGCATTGCCACAACCGCGACCAGAGCAAGATGAACGTTGCGCGCCGCACCTGCGGTTATATAGGCACACAGTACTGGAACCAGGGCAGAACGCAGGAAATAAAAGAAAGAGTAATGCACCTCTGATGAACTACGGCGAAATTAAGAAAAACGATATTGCAAACGGTTTGGGTGTGCGAACAACTCTGTTTGTTTCGGGCTGTACCCACCATTGCAAGGGCTGTTTCCAGCCGCAGACGTGGAATTTCGACTACGGCAAGCCATATACGCGCGAAGTGGAAGATGACATTGTTGCTTCTCTTACTCCATATTATATAGCTGGGCTCACTCTACTTGGAGGAGAGCCTATGGAGCCCTGCAACCAAGCGGCACTTTTGCCCCTGTTGCGCCGTGTGAGAGCCGAGAAGCCCACGAAAAACGTTTGGTGCTATTCCGGCTACCTATTTGAAGAACTCGCAGGGAAGAGCCCTTCTCGCGCCCGTTGTGAGCACACGGACGAAATGCTTTCGCTCATAGACGTGCTTGTGGACGGTGAATTTAAAGAGGAGCTGAAGGACATTCGTTTGCGCTTCCGCGGTTCCTCCAACCAGCGCATTATAGACGTAAAAAAATCGCTCGAAAAAGGCGAAGTTGTACTTTTTGAATTTTGAATCCTACTAAAAGCTCGCGAAGTTTTTAACTTCGTGGGCTTTTTATGTTGACGGCACTCGCGGAAAGTGATACAATATAAAAAAGGCAGGTGATGTTATTGAAAAATATAAGCAAGCTTACAGCGCTCATTTTAGCTTTTGCGCTGCTGCTTTCCTCCTGCGGCGGCAAAGCCCCCACCGAAACGGAGGGCGGCGAAGAAGGGGTGCAGAGCACCTCTGCCTCCCAAACGGTAAATATTGGTGCTCTCGACTATACAGAGCTGAAATGCGAGGATGCCGGAAGCTTTGATTATATAAACTTCATTTGCGGCGAAAGCGTTATGGCTATAAACATTCCTTTCCCCGAAAGCTGGAAGCTTTACAAAACCGGCGAAAATACATATACGATAAAAAAATATGCAAAAGAGCTCGGCAAAGTTTATTTTGGCTCTGAAAGCGAGCAGGACGATAGCGGTACTACGGTTTACAGCGATACAAAAGAAAAACGCGGCATAGAAACGCGCTACAGCGTTAATCGCTACGGAGAAAAGGGAAGTTACTCATACAGAAGAAAGCTTGTTTTCGACTACGATGATGAGAAAGCCGAACGAAAGATCGTATTTGATATTGATTACACCGCTATGAAGGATGAATCGGTGGCGTTTATGCGCGAGATAATAAATGTTTGGGAGGTAATAACCCTGCCCAAATACAACACGCTTTCCTTTGAAAGCGGTAACGGCAAAAATACCGTGATGATCTTGGGAAACAGCTTCGTTTCTACCTCTCGCATAGGGAATATTCTCGGCGATATTTGCACGCCGGACCAAATCAGCTATATAGACGCTGTGTCTCTGCCGAACGTATCCATAAAGGATTATGCAGGCAGCCGCACGTTTCTTGCTCGTATAGAAAGCGGCGAATACGGCATGCTCTTTATGTGTGGGCTTTTTTCGAACGATGACGTTACGGGGCTTGAAAAGATATACGAGGCTTGCCAAAAATCCGGCACGGTGCTGGTGCTTTTTCCCGCGCATAACGAGGACAGAAAGCGTATTAAAGCAGCACAGGAAAAATACCCCGAGCTTGTAACGGTGGATTGGAAGGAAGAGGTTGAGCAGCTCATTTATTCCGGCGTGGATAAATGGGATATGTGTATGAAAGACGGCCCGGAGCACAGCACACCGCTGGCAGGCTACGTTGGGGCAAGCATGATATACCGCGCGCTTTTCGGCGAGATGCCGACAAAAGCCGTAACACAGCAGGTAAGCGGCGTTACACAGGGCTATATTAAAACGAAGCTCGGCGCATACCTCGAAACGGGAAAAATATGCGGTGCATTAAAGAGCACGGTTTATTATTTTACAGAAACAAACTAAATTTTTAAGGCAGGTGTTTTCATTGGCTATTCCTATGGCAGAAAAAAGAATTTTGGATTTTGAAGAAATGGGCTTCGGTATGTTTATTCACTACGGGCTGTATTCGCAGCTTGGCAGGGGAGAATGGGTGCAGCATATCGATAAAATCCCGAAAGAAGAGTATACAAAGCTCGCAAATACGTTCACAGCGGAAAATTTCGATGCGAAAAAGATAGTGAAAATGGCAAAAGCCGCCGGGGCGAAATACATAACGCTAACTACGCGCCACCACGAGGGCTTTTCGCTTTTTGACACTAAAGGTCTTTCCGATTTCGACGTTATGCACACGCCTTGCGGGCGTGACCTTGTGCGTGAATTTGCGGACGCTTGCCGCGAATACGGTGTTACGCCTTTCTTCTACCACACCACGGTGGATTGGTACAACCCCGATTGCAAAAACGATTTCCCGAAGTATTTGCAATATCTGCGCGATTCCGTAGAGCTTCTTTGTACAAATTACGGCGAAATAGGCGGTTTGTGGTTCGACGGCAACTGGTGGTATAAGGATCGTGACTGGGAAGAGGACAAGCTCTATGCGGTTATACGCAAGCATCAGCCCAATGCCATTATCGTGAACAACACGGGCACTTCTGCGAGAGGCATGGTTGGCAACCCGGAAATAGACAGCGTTACGTTTGAGCAGGGGCGCCCCACGCCGATGGATAGAGAGGGTATGCCCAAATACCTCGCGGCGGAGATGTGCCACACCATGAACGAGCATTGGGGCTTTGGCGGTGCCGACCTCAACTATAAATCCTCCGCGAGCCTTATAGAAACGCTTTGCTCTTGCCGCAAGGTTGGCGCAAATTACCTTTTGAATGTAGGGCCCGAGGGCGATGGCAAAATTCCTTTTATGCAGGAGGCTTTGCTTTATACAATAGGTGAGTGGGTAAAGAAAGCAGGAGATTGCATATACAAGGGCAAGCCGTGCGGCGTTTTGGGCGAAAACAAAAATTTTGCTCTCGAAGCAGACGGTAAGCTATATTTCTTCGTGCACGACCTGACTATAATCGGAAATGAGAACGTGACTGTTGCGGGCGGCGGCGCAGGCGACAAGCTCTTTAATGGTGTTAAGGGCAAAATAAAGAGCGTGAAATGGCTTGATAACGGCGAAAAGCTTGCTTTTTCTCAAGATGGCGATAACGTTACGATAGACTGCACGGGTTATCCCTACGGCACAAACCTTGTAGTGCGCGTGGCAGAAGCCGAAATGGAATAAAATTTTTAAAAAAATTTCAAAAAACTATTGCAATTTTAAAATGAGTGTGCTATAATATTATCCGTTAATGGCCCGTTGGTCAAGCGGCTAAGACGTAGCCCTCTCAAGGCTGAATCATGGGTTCGATTCCCGTACGGGTCACCATAAACAAAAAGCAGATGCGCAGGCATCTGCTTTTTGTTTATATATATGATTTGTAAAATAGGGCTTTTGCAGAACCGAGAGTGGAAAACCCATATCTTAACTAAGCAAAAACAACATGAAAGACGGTTTTTTCTAAAAAAATACCCGTATATATTGAAATTGCCGTTTTTTAGTGCTATAATATGAATATCAAAAACTTTTTTAAGGGAGTTATAAAAATGAAAATTTTAGCAATCGGTAACAGCTTTTCTCAGGATGCGACAAGATATTTGCAGGAGATCGCAGCTTCTGCCGGCGAAGATCTTTTTGTTCGTAACCTCTATATCGGCGGTTGCAGCCTTGAAATGCACGCAAACAACATAAAAGCGAATGCGCCCGCATACGATTATGAAATCGATGCACGCGGTGTTCAAAAAATTTCCATTCCCGAAGCGCTCACGCTCGAAGATTGGGATTATATAACGGTTCAGCAGGTAAGCGGACGTTCCGGCAAGCCCGAAACATATGAACCTTACATGGCTTACATCATTCAGACGATCAAAGATGCTTGCCCGAAGGCAGAGATCCTTCTCCACCGCACGTGGGCTTATGAGATCGGTTCCGGCCATGGCAACTTCCCCGCATACAACAGAAGCCAGCTCGAAATGTACGGTGCTATCGTTGCCGCTACAAACGAATATGCCGCTAAATACAAGCTTCGTATTATTCCCGTAGGCGACTTTATCCAGCTCCTTCGCAACACACCTCCGTTCGATTTCAAGAGCGGCGGTATGACACTTTGCCGCGACAACTTCCACCTTTCTCTCGATTACGGCAGATATGCGGCGGCTCTTTGCTGGTTCAAATTCTTCACGGGCAGAAGCGCTATGGACGTTACGTTTGTTCCCGAAAATACATATTTCAGCTGCACAAACGCTATCAAGAAAGCGGCAGATCTCTATCTTTGATGAAAATTCAACCAAACTGTGAATTTTACTCATAAAAAAAGATATTGACAAGACAGCACTTCCGTGCTACAATAAAAGTACAAAATTAAGCCAAAGGAGGCGATTGATATGAAAAACTTATATTTATCGAATGTCAGCTCGCCTACGGTTTGTGCCGCGGCTTAATATAATTACTGTACGCTTGGGCGCATTCGGTTTTCGGGTGCGCCTTTTGTATATTCTGATGCACTCGAAAGAGTGCTTTTTGTTTTTTCGTGAAAAGTGCGCAGAGTATAAGTTTCAACGGAAAATTACAAACATACAAATTTTATTTTATACAAAAGAAAGAAGTGATGTGTAATGAAACGATTGAAAAATAAGCTTTTAGCAATGGAAAACGACACGAAAACATACAAGGAAATGTACGATGGAAGTATGTATATAATTCCTCCAAGCGGCGACTCGTATAGTGATAACAGCGCGTGCTATTACTACGGAGACGACATCGGCTTTACCTTTTCCGTAAGCAACAAGCTCGCGCAGGATAAACCCACCGTGGAAATAAGTGTGCCTGCGGAAATGCTGGGCATCAGCGAATACAGTGTGGCGGCGGCAGACCATTGCCTTCGCGAATTCAAGCCGTATATAGATGTGCTGAATGAAGCTCTCTATAATAAAAGCCGCCCCGACAACGAAAACGGCAGATATTACCTTTGCGAGGCGGGCGGGGAGGTGCTTGTGCGGAATACGGCGTATTTCGCGATGTGCCTGCAAAAGGACTATTGGTATCATTCCGGCTCTACTGTGGTTTTATTTGACGATGGCAAAGCGCGCCCTGCAAGAATGTGCCTCTGCCTGCGAATTCAGGTTCAGCTGCCGCAGAGAAAGCTGCGCCGCACCGTGCAGATGCTTTGCCGCGACCTGCCCGATGCCGTGGAAAGGTTTGTTGTGGATTTTGATACGCTCAAGCTCGAAAAAGCACTCGAACTTTCTAAAAAGCAGGCGGAAATACGAAAATGGCTTGAAAAAAGTGAATATTGCGCGTTTATAGCCAACGGAAGCATCCTTCCTCGCTCGAAAGGCACACAATTACCTATGGAAAATGCCGTTCCGTTCAAATCGCCCAAAGCAGATGAAATTACCGTTTGCGGTGTATGCGGAATGGGGATAAAACGCGGTGTTACCGTTATAACGGGCGGCGGTTATTCGGGCAAATCCACTTTGCTCGACGCTATTTCCGCAGGCATATATGACCACGCGGCGGGCGACGGGCGCGAGCTTTGCATTACCGACGAAAGCGCCGTGACTATAGCCGCAGAGGACGGCAGAAGCGTGAAGCACGCGAATATTTCGCCGTTTATAAAGTGGCTTCCCGGCGGTGATACAAGGGATTTTTCCACAGACCATGCATCCGGCTCTACTTCACAGGCGGCAAATATTATGGAGGCGGTGGACGTTGGCGCAAAGCTATTGCTTATAGATGAGGACAGAAGCGCCACAAACTTTATGATACGCGACGCTATGATGAAGGAGCTTATAGAAAAAGAGCCTATAACACCGTTTACCGACAGAGTGAACGAGCTTTGGCAAAGATGCGGAGTTTCTTCCATACTTGTAATAGGCGGAAGCGGCGAATACCTTTCCGTAGCCGACAGAATTTATATGATGGACGATTTTCTCGTACACGACGTGACAGAGCGTGCGCGCGGAATATGCACAGCCCGCGGTATTTGCGCGGAGCTTCCCGCAGGCGCGGACTGGGCGCAGGAACGCAGATTTTTCGCGGAAGGCTTTACCTCCTACCCCGAAAGAAGCGGCAGCGAAAAGTTAGAGGTATATGACCTCGGCTTTATCTTCATCGGCGACGAGAAGATAGATATTCGAGGGCTAAACGACGTTATAACCTCGCGCCAGCTTTTTGCGCTCGGTTTTATGCTTCGCGCGCTTGAAATATCCAACAAACAGCACGAAATAGACCTGCGCCGTGCGGTAGACGAGCTTTATGATAAAATAGAGCGCGAGGGGCTGGACATAGTATTTTCGGCATATTTTACAACGTGCGAGCGTTTTTTGGATCTGCCGAGAAAAACAGAGCTTTTGGCGGTGATAAACCGTATGAGAAAGGTGAACTTTGCAAAGTAAGCAAAAGAACGCAAAAAAGAGATGCCCGAAGGCATCTCTTTTGCTGTATATTGAGTTTATTATTCAGCGCCGTACATTTCAGCAAGCTTAAGGAGCTTGTTGTATTTAGCTTTAGCCTGAACTTCAGCTTCTGCGAAGAGCTCTTTTGCTCTTTCGGGGAACTGCTGTTCAAGACGGCTGTAACGTGTTTCGCTCTTGATAAAGTCAACGTAGTTAGCTGTGGGAGCTTTGCTGTCGATGATGAGCGGGTTCTTGCCCTGAGCTTTGAGTTCGGGGTTGAATCTGAACATCTGCCAGTAGCCTGCTTCAACAGCTTTCTTCATTTCGCTCTGGCTGTTGCCCATACCGCCCTTAAGACCGTGCATTTCGCAAGGAGCGTAGCCGATGATAAGAGAAGGACCCGGGTAAGCTTCAGCTTCTGCGATAGCTTTGATCGTCTGGTTCATATCTGCACCCATAGCGATCTGAGCTACGTATACATAGCCATAGGACATAGCGATGTTTGCAAGGTCTTTCTTCTTAATAGCTTTACCTGCTGCTGCGAACTGAGCAACCTGACCAACCTGGGAAGCTTTGGAAGCCTGACCGCCTGTGTTGGAGTAAACTTCTGTATCGAATACCATTACGTTAACGTCCTGACCGGATGCGAGAACGTGGTCGAGACCGCCGAAGCCGATATCGTAAGCCCAACCGTCACCACCGAAGAGCCATACGGACTTCTTGGAGAGGTAATCTTTTTCAGCGAGTACTTCGGGAGCTTTGGGGCAACCTGCGGCTGCTGCTGCTTCGAGAGCTGCAACAAGGTCTGCCGTAGCTGCTTCGTTAGCTGCGCCGTCGTTTACTGTATCGAGGTAAGCTTTAGCTGCTGCCTTGAATTCTTCGGAAGCCTTTTCGGATTCAGCCATTTCCGTAACTTTTCTGATGAGTTTTTCACGGATCGTCTTCTGTGCGAGGTAGATACCGAGACCGTGCTCTGCGTTATCTTCGAAGAGGGAGTTACCCCAAGCAGGACCGCGACCTGTCTGTGCGTTTACAGTGTAAGGTGTAGCGGGAGCGGAGCCACCCCAAATGGAGGAGCAACCTGTTGCGTTGGAGATATACATTCTTTCGCCGAAGAGCTGTGTTACGAGGCGAGCGTAAGATGTTTCTGCACAACCTGCGCAAGAACCGGAGAACTCGAGAAGCGGCTGTTTGAACTGGCTGCCTTTAACTGTTGTGTTGATGAGTTCTTTCTTTTCTTTAACGTTTGCAACTGCGTAGTCGAATACGGGCTGCTGATCGAGCTGTGTAGCCTGAGGAACCATTTCGATAGCTGTGCCCATCTTAGGATTGTTGTTAACAGGGCAAACTTTTACGCAGAGGCCGCAACCCATACAGTCGAGAGGAGAAACAGCCATTGTGAATTTGTAGTTTGTCTTGAGAACGGGTTTAGCCGCAAATTTTGTAGCTGCGGGAGCGCCCTGCGCTTCTTCTTCTGTCATAGCGAAGGGACGGATAGTAGCGTGAGGACATACATATGCACAGCTGTTGCACTGGATGCAGTTTTCAGCGTGCCATACGGGAACGTCAACGGCAACACCGCGTTTTTCGTATGCGGAAGAGCCCTGCGGGAACGTACCGTCTGCCATATCTTTGAATGTGGAAACGGGGAGAGAGTCACCCTGCATTTTTGCAACGGGGTAGAGTACGTTGTTAACGAATTTAACGAGGTCGTCGCGTTTGCCTGTAGCAGCGGTAGCGGCAACATCACCTGTAACATCCTTCCAAGAAGCGGGAACGTCAACTTTAACGAGAGCGTCAACACCGGCATCGATAGCTTTGTAGTTCATTTCAACTACAGCTTCGCCCTTCTTGAGGTAGGATTTCTTAGCCATATACTTCATATAGTCTACTGCTTCTGCGATAGGCATAATGTTAGCAAGAGCAAAGAAACCGGACTGAAGAATTGTGTTTGTACGTTTGCCCATACCGATTTCGCGAGCTTTGTCGATAGCGTTTACAATGTAGAAGTTGATGTTGTTTTCTGCAATGTAGCGTTTAACGGAAGCGGGGAGGTTGGCATCGAGCTCGTCTGCTGTCCACTGGCAGTTGAGAAGGAACGTACCGTTCGGCTTAACGTCTTCAACGATCTTATAGCCTTTGAGCATATAAGAGGGGTTGTGGCAAGCAACGAAGTCTGCTTTTGTGATATAGTATGTGGATTTAATGGGCTTATCGCCGAAACGGAGGTGGGAAATCGTTACGCCGCCCGTTTTCTTGGAGTCATACTGGAAGTATGCCTGGATATATTTATCTGTGTGGTCACCGATGATCTTGATGGAGTTTTTGTTAGCACCAACCGTACCGTCGCCGCCGAGACCCCAGAACTTGAAAGAGATCGTGCCTGCGGGAGCTGTATCGGGAGCTGCAACCTCGGGAAGAGAGAGGTTTGTAACGTCATCCACGATACCGATCGTGAAGTTGTTCTTGGGAGCGTCTGCTTTAAGGTTTTCGAATGTAGCGATGATGGAAGCGGGTGTTGTATCTTTGGAACCGAGACCGTATCTACCGCCAACAACCTTAACGTCTGTTTTGCCTGCTGTAGCGAGAGCTGTAACAACGTCGAGGTAGAGGGGTTCGCCGAGAGATCCGGGTTCTTTTGTTCTGTCGAGAACAGCGATCTTCTTAGCTGTTGCGGGGATAGCTTCGATAAGCTTGTCTGCGCGGAAAGGTCTGTAAAGACGAACTTTAACAAGACCAACCTTTTCGCCCTGTGCTGTGAGGTAGTCGATAACTTCTTCTGCAGCATCGCAAACGGAGCCCATAGCGATGATCACGCGCTCAGCGTCAGCTGCGCCGTAGTAGTTGAAGAGCTTGTAGTTTGTGCCGATCTTAGCATTAACCTTGTCCATATATTCTTCAACGATTTCGGGAAGTGCATCGTAGTATGTGTTGCAAGCTTCTCTGTGCTGGAAGAAGATATCGCCGTTTTCAGCGGAGCCGTGGAGAACGGGGTGGTTCGGGTTGAGAGCGCGAGCGCGGAATGCTGCGATAGCATCTTTATCAACCATTTCTTCAAGGTCAGCATAATCCCAAACTTCGATCTTCTGGATCTCGTGAGATGTACGGAAGCCATCGAAGAAGTTGAGGAAAGGAACACGGCCTTTGATCGTAGCGAGGTGTGCTACTGCACCAAGGTCCATAACTTCCTGAGGGTTGGATTCGCAGAGCATAGCAAAGCCTGTCTGGCGGCACGCATAAACGTCGGAATGGTCGCCGAAGATGTTGAGTGCGTGGGAAGCTACGCAACGTGCGGAAACGTGGATTACGCAGGGGAGAAGTTCGCCCGCGATTTTGTACATATTCGGGATCATAAGGAGAAGACCCTGGGAAGCCGTATATGTTGTTGTGAGAGCGCCGGCTGCGAGAGAGCCGTGAACAGTACCTGCAGCACCTGCTTCGGACTGCATTTCCATAACCTTAACATTTTCGCCTAAAATGTTTTTAAGGCCTGTTGCAGACCAAGAGTCTGTGAGTTCTGCCATTACGCTGGAAGGGGTAATAGGGTAAATAGCGGCAACTTCGGTGAACGCATAGGAAACGTGCGCCGCGGCTGTGTTGCCGTCCATGGAAATTTTATTTCTTGCCATGTTTTTTAGAACCTCCATATATTTTTTAAAAAATAAAGTGCATTACACCATTTATAAATATGATACCACTTTGCGATAAAAAAGTAAAGACGATATTGAGAAAAAACTTATTTTTTTATGATTTTTTTATGAAAATCAACCTAATTATAGGGGTTTTCTACCTATAATAAACATAATATGCGATAATTGTGCGCATTTTTCCGCCGTGCTCGAGGTCGGGGGCTGTGAGTATAGCGCCCTCCAGGCTCATAAGCTCGCTTGCCTCCAGCTCCTCTATTTTTGCGCGGAAAATAACGTGGTTATCGGCGCTTACGATAAATTCGCCGTTGCGGATGTTAAAGCCGCCGTCGCGCCCTATCACAATATCCATATCCCCCTCGCGCTCGCTTACGTAGCGCAGGCGGTGGCGGGCTATTTTCTCCGCCATTTTTATGCGGAAAGCCGGCGTTTGCTCGGGATTTTTCTTTTTAAAAGGCCACATCGGTTTTACCTCCTTCGTGTTTGTTGGGTATAATTTATTATAACATATTTTTTGTGTTAATGGAAGAGGGAATACAGGGCGAAGATGGCGGAGTTGACAGATTTTTTATTGTGTGATATAATTTGAATGAAAATATGTCCGTTTCAGGAATATTTGTGCGCTATACATACGGAGGTGTTTTTATGAAGAAGATTTTAGTTTTTATAATATCATTTATTTTTATAATATCTGCTTTTTGCGTATATACGTTTGCCGGAGAGAGCGTTTCCTCGCTTTTTGAAAATAACCTTTCGGAAGCGGACCTCGAATTTTTAAGTGACAAGGAAAATTACCGTGAAGACGCCAAGGATGTTGATACGGAGGGCACCCCTGTATTGAAAATTTACTGCGCTTTGTATTGGAATTTATTTGACGATGGTATAGATGAAACTTTAGAATATGCAGAAGAGCAGAATGCGGCGGCTTACGTTATTTGGGGCGAAGAGCCTGTGCGATTGACTGTACTTAACCACGACGGCAAAAAAGCTATAACAAAGCTGAAAGGCGAGTGGAACCGAGAATACATACGGGAAATTGCCGAAATGGGCACAAGCACGGAAATACTCGGGCAAAAATGTACGGTAACGGAAATATACTGCTTTGAAGATTACCATACGGGTGCAGCCGTCTATTTTATCACGGACAATGGCGTTTTTATAAGATATGATGATTTTATATATGCCGATAAATATAATGATGGAATTTTGTTCACGTAAGCGGATTTTTGCGAATATGCAGAAGTGTACTATAAATTCCGAACATCTTATTTTAATAATTACAGCTTTTTCTTTGTTCCCAAGGGCGGCACGGCATCGTTTTTGGATTATATCGAAGAATGGCACGACAGCCCACAAAGAGAATTCGTTTCTATGAGCGTGACGACGGTTCATGTAATCGGTGCGGCGTTTTTGGCGGTGTTTATTGCTGCAATAGTTATAATTGTGATTTTTGCGAGAAAAATCAAGAAAAAAGACGAGGAAAACAGAGGCTAACACCTCTGTTTTTGTTATTTTCCGTTATATTTAAAAAATCAAATAAAATTTAAATAAAATTTGTTAAATTTCATAAAAATCTATTCCATTTGGGGAAAATATATGTTATACTAAACGACACAATGTGTACAAATTTTATTCCTGGAGGACATTTAATGAAAAAAACAGGTTCTGCAGTATTGCAGCCGCTGGAGAAAGAGAGCTTGCTTCGCCGTTTCGTGCGTTTTTGCGCGGGGCTTAAAGACAGCGAGTATATATATCTTTGCGCGGCATTCCTGCTTCCTTTTGCTATAATGCTCGGTATTTACGCTTGTATGGAAATGCACCCGTTCGGCAACAATTCCGTGCTTATGCTCGATTTGCAGGCGCAATACATCTATTATTACGAAGAAATTCGCTCGCTGCTAACAGAGGGCGGCAGCTTCCTCTATTCCTGGAAGCGAACTCTCGGCGGCGAATTTATGGGTATCATAGCGTACTATGGCGCGAGCCCCTACAACCTCATTTTCGCGCTTTTCCCAAAGCACATGGTGGCGGACGCGATGATGTTCATAAACATGATGAAGATAGGCTCTATGGGTCTTACGTTCGGCATTTATATCCACAAAACGCGCAAGCCCGGCGAAATGAAAACGCTCGCGCTTTCCTCTATGTACGCGCTTTGCGCATACGCCGTGGTTCAAACGCTCGACCCTATGTGGCTCGATGCGCTCGTGCTTTTGCCCCTGCTTATTTTGGGGCTTGAAGCACTTATAAAGGAAAGAAAGATAATTCTTTATATTGCAACGCTTACGATGGTGTTTATCACCAACTACTACATCGGTTATATGACGGGTATTTTCACGTTCATATACTTCCTCTACTACTATTTTGTAAACCGTGCGGAGCTTATAGAAAAATACCCCTTGCCCGAAGGCAAATGGTATAAAAAGGCTGTGTGTGCGCACGGTGTGCAAACGTTTGGCAGGTTTGCCCTCGGCACGCTTGTAGCACTTCTTATAGCGGCGTTCATGCTTATTGCGGCGATATACTCGCTTTCGTTTGGTAAGAACAACTTCCAGACAACGAACTGGGTTTTTGCGCTCCGCTTTGATTTTATAGAGATATTCAACAAAATGCTCATCGGCTCTTACGATACGGTGCACCCGCGCGGTTTGCCGATGATATACAGCGGTATGCTGGCGCTTCTGGGCTTGCCTATGTTCTACATGGCGCCCTCTGTGAAGCCTGCGAAGAAGATAGGCGCGACGCTAGTGCTGCTTACGCTCGTGCTTAGCTTTATGATAAACCCCGTGGACCTTGTTTGGCACGGCTTTAACCTGCCGAACTGGCTCAACTACCGCTACTCCTTTGTTTTCTCGTTCTTTGTTATTACAATGGTAGCAGACGCGCTATGCGACGTGAAGAAGATAAAGGTAGGCAACGTGGCGGCGGCAGGCGGCATTATAATAGCTTTGGTGGCTATTTTGCAGAATATAAAATACCCCATAAATACCGAACAGAGCGAATTTGCCAATGCAAGCCAGAAAACGCTCAGCTCCATCTTGCTTGCTATTGTGTTTATAGTGGCATACGTTATAATAATTTACCTTTGCTCCAACGATAAGCTGGAAAATACGGGCACGTTTATGCTCGCTGCCGTTGTATGCGTGGAAATGTTTGCCGGCGGCTTGCTGAATATAAACGACGTGACGTATGACGTGGGTATGGTCCGCTACGGCAGCGTAGACGGGGTAACGGAAGACTTTTCTTCCTATACCGCGCCGATAAAACGAATAGAGCACGTTGTAAACGAGATAACCGAAAACGACCCTGCATTCTACCGTATGGAAAGCAAGGTATACAGACGCAAGGGCGGCGAAAACGAAAGCATGGCTTTCGGTTTCAACGGTATCGCACATTCCACATCCACGCTCAATACAAACGTAATAAGGCTTTTCAATAACATAGGCTATGCTTCCCAATCGCACTGGACAAAATACCTCGGCGGCACACCGCTTACAGATGCGCTTTTCGGCATAAAATACGTTATTACGGCAGACGATAAGCTCGACAGCAAATATTACGAAGTGGCTCACTACGATCTGGAGCAGGTTACGTACGGTCAGCCCCTTTCCACCATTTATGCTATGGAAAACAAATATGCTTTGCCTATAGCATACGGTGTTTCCACATCTGTTATGGAAAAGCTTGCAGAGATGAGCACCCCTTATTTCCCCACGGGCGCAGATGCGCAAAACGATATTATAGAAGCGTTCCTTTGGGATACGGAATTTGATGCTAATATATTTACAAATATTTACGCACATTATGCGCTTAAAGATTGTAACGTGAGCATATTCTCGCAATCCTGCAAGTATATAGACGAAAACGGCGAGGAGCAAACAAAAATAGTGCCGTACAGATGCTTTGCATCCGACGGGGATAACCCCACGGTTTCCTACACGTTCAACGCCCAGGAGCACGGCCCCGTTTACGCGCATTTCCCGATGGACAATTTCGGCAAGGCTTGCGATATTTACGTAAACGACCAGTTTATTTGCCGCTACGACAGCGCACAGATAGTCAACCTCGGCTCGTTCAACAAGGGCGACAAAATTGTGGTAGAACTTGCTTTGGATGACGTTATCTACTTCTCCGAAAAGAGCCGCTTCTACTTCTTCCAGAACAACTACGATGCACAGCTCGAAGCGCTCGAATATCTCCGCAACGCCTCTATGAATGTAGAAGAGCACAGCAACACTATGCTGAAGGGCACGATAAGCATTCCCGAAGGGCAGGAGCTTATCCTCACGACCATTCCTTACGACGAGGGCTGGAACTGCTATGTGGACGGCGAAAAGGTTGAAATAAAGAAAGCGCTCGGCGCGCTTATCGCCATAGAAACCACACCCGGCGAGCACACTTTGGAAATGCGCTATATGCCCAAATGCTATGTTGTGGGCTTTATAGCTTCTGCTGTAGGCATAGTAAGCTTTGCGGGAATTATAGTTTTTGAAATACTCAAAAAAAGACGCGCAAAAGCCGCTGTTTCGGTTATCTGCGAAGAAAAAGCACCCGAAACGAAGGCTGTGCCCGAAGCAAACGAAACAAAAACCGAAGAAAAATAAACAAATAATACAAAAACCGAAAATGCTGTGCGCCGCACGGCATTTTTGGTATAGAAGAAGATTTATGAAAACAGTTATTTTTGCACTTAACAGCTCATACAGCCACACGAGCCTTGCCGTGCGTGCTATAGCGCGCGGAATGGAAAGGCACGGGCTTTGCTGTGAAATAATAGAAAAAAACCAAAAAGATAAGCGCGGAGCGATACTTGCCACACTTGCGGAAGCGAGTGCTGATATATACGGCTTTTCCGCGTACATATGGAATATTGCCGATATGCGCGCCTATGCAAGCTCGCTTAAAAAGATTTTGCCAAAGTCAAAAATTATTTTCGGCGGGCCGGAGGTGCTTTTCGCAGGGGAAGATTTCCTTTGCGAAAATCCATACGTGGATTACGTTATTCGCGGGGAAGGAGAAGAAGCTTTCCCCGAGCTTTGCGAAAAAATAGAGAAGAGCGAGGCTGCAGAGCGCATTATCGATGCGCCGTATTTTGCGGATTTTACGGAAAGCGGAATTTACTACGGCGACGTGGGCGCAACGCCGCACGGGCTCGTATACTACGAAAGCGTGCGCGGCTGCCCCTTTGCCTGCACGTATTGCCTTTCTTCCGTTACAGAGCGAAAGATACGTGCCAAAAGTGCGGAACGCACGCTTTCCGACGTGCTGGGCTTTGAAAAATTCGAAGATATAAAAACCGTAAAATTCGTAGACCGAACATTTAACTTTGACCGTGAGCGCGCAAAAGCCATTTGGCGTGGGCTTTCGGGCGCGGAATACACAAAGGAATATCATTTTGAAATTTGCGCCTCGCTGCTCGACGAAGAAAGCATAGAAATACTTTCGCACGTGCCAAAGGGCAAATTTCGCCTTGAAATAGGCTTGCAGAGCACGAACTCCGAAACTCTGGCGGCAATACACCGCAGCTTAGATGTGAAAAAGACAATGGAAAACACAAAAAGGCTCTATGAAGCGGGCAATCTTTTCGTTCACCTAGACCTTATCGCCGGCTTGCCGTACGAGGGGTATGATTCCTTCGGAAAGTCGTTTAATGATGCCTACGGCATTTGCGATGAGATTCAGCTGGGGTTTCTCAAGATACTTTGCGGATGCGAAATGGAGAAGAATGCGGAAAGATACGGCATAATTTACTCTGCCGAGCCGCCGTACGGTGTATTGAAAACAAATTGGCTTTCCTTTGCGGAGCTTCAAAAGCTTTCGCTGATAGACGAGATAAGCGACAGGATTTCCAACAGCGAAAGCTTTCGCCACACGTTCCCGTGGTTGCCGCTTGAATATGGTGACGCATTCGAATTTTTCGAAAAATTCGGTGAGTTTTTCGAAAAAAAATACGGTGCACACTACGATATATCCAAGGTTTCGCAGGTGGGCACGTTTTTGCTGGTGCTGGAGTTTGCGGCGAGCATTATGGCTGATGTGCGCGAGGTGCGCGCACGCTTGGCGCTGGATTTTGCCCTGCACGAAACGCGAAAGCTGCCGCGCGAGCTGGCAGAGGGCGTTATACCCGCAGAAAGCGAGAAAGCGGAAATTCTTTCTGCCGTGCCGAAGCACGAAAGAGCGAATTGCGAGGTTTTGCACTTGCCTTTTATGAGCGAAGGATATATAATAGTAAACAGAAAAACGAAAACTTTAATAAAAACGGAGGTATCTGCAAATGGCATTTGACGCAGGTTTTACACGTGCTGTGTGTGCGGAGCTTTCCTGCCTGCTCGAAGGGGCAAAGGTGGAAAAGGTTACAGAGCCCACGAAGGATGAGCTCGTTATAATTTGCTACAAGGCGGGGAAGACGCGCAAACTGTTCCTTTCCGCAAACCCTGCGCGTGCGCGAATATGCATAACCGAGCAAAGCTTTGAAAACCCGAAGGTTTCGCCGATGTTCTGTATGCTTCTGCGCAAGCACCTTTCGGGCGCGACGATAGCGGCGGTGCGCCAGCAGGGCTTTGAACGCGCTGTGGAGGTGGATTTTGCCGCGTACGATGAGATGGGCTTTACCACCACGCGCACGCTCGTTATAGAAATAATGGGCAAGTGCAGCAATATTATGTTCCTGGATGAAAAGCGCAAAATTTTGGGTGTGCTGCGCACGGTGGATTTTACCACGAGCGGCAAGCGCCAGGTTTTGCCCGGTATGACGTATGAAGCGCCGCCTGCACAGGAGGGGAAAATCCCCCCCATGGAGGAAACGGAGGCGGAGTTTTTTGCCAAAGCCGAAGCTTTTGAAAAAAGCAAGAGCGCGGAAAGCTTTTTGCTTGCAAACTATATAGGTCTTTCGCCGCTCGTAACGCGTGAAATCGCATATAAAGCAGGCGTTTTGGGCACAGAAATAGGAGCAGCAGACAAAAATTCACTTTTTGCCGGACTTAAAAATTACTGTGAAGCTCTCGGGGGGGCTTATACACCCACGCTTCTTCTCGGCACAGACGGTGCGCCGATGGAATATTGCTTTTTCGACATAGAGCAGTATGGCACCGGTACGGAGAAAAAGCATTTTTCTACACTTTCAGAGCTTTTGGATGAATTTTTCGGCGAGCGCGATAAAATAGCCGTTATGAAAACGAAAACGCACGACGTTTCTCAGATAGTTGCTAATGCAAAAGCGCGAATCACGAAAAAAATAGGCTATATAAAGCGCGATCTTACCGAATGCAAGGAAGCGGAAAAGTACAAGCTGTGGGGCGACCTTATAACGTCATCGCTCTATATGATAACGGGCAAGAGCAACTCCTGCGAGGTGGTGAACTACTACAGCGAAGAGATGGAAACGGTAAAAATTCCGCTGGATATAAAGCTTTCCGCTTCACAAAATGCGGCGAAATACTTTAAAAAATACACGAAACTGAAAAAGGCGAAGGAAATACTTACCGTGCAGCTGAAAGAAGCGGCGGATGCGCTTTCTTACCTTGAGAACGTGGAAACGGCGATAAACCTTTCCGAAAACGAGCGCGACGTGGCGGAAATAAAAGCCGAGCTTACCGCACAGGGGTATATTTCCAAAGCAAAAGGTGCACAGGAAAAGAAAACGCAAAAGAAACCGGAAATAGTGCCGCTTAAATTTACCACGAGCGGCGGTCACCTTGTGCTTTGCGGCAAAACGGGCGCACAGAACGATTATATTACCACGAAGCTTGCCAAAAAGAGCGATTGGTGGTTCCACGTTAAGAACAAGCCCGGTTCGCACGTGCTTATGGTATGCGAAGAGGGGGAAGACCCTGATGCTTCCGAATTTACGGAGGCGGCGCAGATAGCGGCGTATTATTCCAGCCTGCGCGACGGCGAAAACGTGGCGGTGGACTATACTCTTGCAAAAAATGTGAAGAAGCCTGGCGGCTCTACGCCCGGGCACGTGGTTTATTACACGAACTATACGGCGTATGTTGACCCGAAAAAAACGTAAAAATAATCGAAAACAAGCCTTATTTTTCAAAAAAGGCTTGTTTTTATCCCATGAAACAAACAAATGTTCGTAAAACTATTGACAAATTTCGGTTTTGGTGGTATAATACAGTCAAGCAAGAGGGAAGTGCGCTCCATCCCCGTTGGAAAGCCCACCTTTTGCGAGGATAGATAAAGGGATAGGAAAAGGAGTGATTTTTACGAACAGATACTATTCGGCGGCGGAAGAAAACGATTATTCCTCCGATGAATTTTACGAAAAAAGTGAAAAAACGCCGCGTGTGCTCGGCTATTGCGAGCATTGCGGCTTTGCGATATATTCCCCGGGCGATGCGCTTGTTGTGAACGAAAGCGAAGACCTTATTCACATAGCTTGCTGGGGAGAATATTCGCAAGAACATATGTTTGATTTTGCCCAAAGGGCAAGCGATGCCGCGTGCTGAATTTTATTCTTTCGTAGCATCAATATTGAAGAAAAATAAAAAAATATTTCCCGATGCCGCCGCTTTTGCCGAGCGAGCCGCAAAGTATTTTCAGGAGTGTGACAGCACTACTATATTTTCCGCTGTGTGCGCTTCCTGCAAGAAGGATGACGGTTGCCTTTCCTGCCCGAAACGCAGAACAAGACCGTATACTCTTTCGGGGCTTTGCCTTGCTCTCGGTATAACGAAGCGGCAATTCAAAGACCTAAAAACGAACAAATGTTTCTGTGATGCCGTGGAAATGGCGCTTCTGAAAATAGAAGCGTATATAGAGGAAAGCTGCATAAGCGGCAACCTGAACGGCACATTTGCGCTTGCTATTTTAAAAGAGCATTTCGGGTTTGGCACGGAAGAGAGCGAAACGGACTTTAAAATTTCTCTTTCCGAAAGAGCGGGCGAATTTGCCGAATGAAAAACGTGTTTTTTGATATGAAACCCTCACCGAAGCAAGCGGAATTTTTGCTTTCCAAGGCAAAATACACCGCGTACGGCGGCGCGAGGGGCGGAGGAAAAAGCTGGGCGCTTAGGTACAAGCTTTTGCTTTTATGCCTGAGATATGCGGGTATACGCACGGTTATTATACGCCGCACGTTTCCCGAACTGCGCGAAAACCATGTGCGCGCACTTTACGAGCTTGCCGTGAAAACAGGGCTTGCTACATACAGCGAAACGCAAAAGGCATTTGAGTTTATAAACGGCTCGCTTATAAAGCTGGGATATCTGGAAACGGAAAACGACCTTTTGCAATACCAAGGGCAGGAATTTGATATTATCGCGCTGGACGAAGCCACGCAGATAGGGGAACGCGCCTTTGCCGTGCTGGCGGCATCATTGCGAGGCGCAAACGACTTCCCGAAGAGAATGTACCTTACCTGTAACCCCGGCGGTGTGGGGCACGGTTGGGTAAAAAGGCTGTTTATAGACAGGAGCTTTCGCAAGGAGGAGCACCCCGAGGATTATAAATTTATACCCGCGCTCGTATACGACAACGAAGCGCTTATGAAAGCCGACCCCGATTACGTTCGGCAGCTGGAAATGCTGCCCGAGGAGCTGAAAAAAGCGTGGCTTTATGGGGAATGGGATGTGTTTGCAGGGCAATTTTTTACGGAATTTGATATGAGTGTTCATTCGGCAGATGTGGATTTGCCGAGCCATACTGAACGATATTGTGCGATAGACTACGGGCTGGATATGCTAGCCGCGCTCTTTATAGCGGTGGACGAGGAGGGGCGAGCATATGTTTACGATGAAATTTACGAAAGCGAGCTTATCGTGAGCGAGGCGGCGAAGAAGATACGCGAAAAATGCACCAATGAAATGCTGTTTATAGCCCCCGCCGACCTTTGGAGCAGACAGAAGGACAGCGGAAAGAGCATAGCGGAGCTTTTTTCCGAAAATGGAGTGTACCTTACAAAAATAGTGCCGAACCGCATTTCCGGTTGGCTGGCGCTGAAGGAATGGCTGAAAAAAGACGAAAACGGGCGAGCGATGATGAAAATAGACAAAAAATGCAAAAACCTTTTGCGCACGCTACCCTTGCTTATGCACGATACGCACAGGCCGGGTGACGCCGCCACGGAGCCGCACGAAATAACGCACGCGCCCGATGCCCTGCGATATTTTGCCTCTTTCCGCGCCGCGGCGGCAAGAAGGGAAGAAAGAAAAACTTTTATGCGCGGAAAGATAAAAAATTTGAATTAAGAACACCGATTTTTATATTTACGTTTTATACGGGGAAAAACTTTATATACAGGAGGGGTTATTTGAACCTTAATATTTTTAAAAATTTCAAAAAAACAGACGAACAAATGTTCATGGATACCGAAAGCAGAGAAGCGGAAATAGCACGGCTTTTCCGCGAGGCGGCGAGCGCAAAAACGCAGGTGGAGGAATACTGGCAAAAGATGCGCGCATACTACAGCGGCACGCACGAAACGGCGAGAAAGACAGGTGCCTTTCTGGCAAGCGTGAACGTGCCGTGGAAGCCGGCGCAGATAGCGGACGGATATATGCACGTGGAAAGCCAGGTAGTACCCAAGATGCCCGATTTTGAATTTGCGCCGAGAAGCGCAGAAGACGGCGAAGCGGCAAAGGCGCGCGAAAAGATAGTGCGCTATATTGCGGAAAGCAACGAAATGGAAGCCAAAAACGCAATGAACGAGCGCAGGCTGGGCGTGCTTGGCAGCGCTGTGTGGAAGCTTTCAGCGTATATAGACGGCAGAGGTATGCCGGAAATAGCCATAGACAACCCATCGCCGCGGAATATTTACCCGGACCCGAGCGCCGCGAGCGTGGAAGATTGCGAATTTATCGGCTACACCTACCGCATGAGCAAAATGCGAGCACGCCGCGTATTTGCCGCAGATTTTGCGCGTATGGGAACAACTCTCGATGGGCTTATAGAAGAGGCGCGCAAGGATAAAAAGAAGCGCGAAACGCTGGATATAGATATTTTCGACGAGCGTTGCCCCACTGTGGACGTGCTCGAATGGTGGTTCCGCCAAGGCGAGGACGGTGTGTATATAAATGCAGACGGCAGCGCCACAGCGTATTCGCGAGGAGATATAGCTCTTTCTATTCTTATAGGCGGCAAAGAGGTGCGCTATGTGCCGAAGTTCTGGTCCAACACCGTGGGAGGAAATTTTCCGTTCGTTATATACGGGCGTGTGCCGAACGACGGAAGTATATGGGGAAAAAGCGAGCTGGAGGAAATAATTCCGCTTATAGACGCGGCAGACAGGCAGCTTGCATTTGCACAGCTGAATGCGGCCTTTTTTGCAAACGATGTTCTTGTTTACGAGGAAAACGCGTTTGCGCCCGACAGCTTGCCCGATAACCGCCCCGGTGCTGTTTGGAAGCTTCGCCCCGGTATGATAGACAAGGTTTCACGCCTGGGCGGGCTTACTGCAGATAGCGAGGCACACTATGAAATAGTGGAACGATACCGCAAGATAATAAAGGAAACGCTGGGCAACTACGACTATATGCAGGGCGATTTTTCCACAAAGGTGACCACAGCCACGGGGCTTGCCATACTTTCGGACCTTGCGGCGGCGAGAATAGGCGCGAAGAACGTGTGCAAAAAAGAGGGCTTTCGCGAGCTATACCGCCTTTGCGATCTTTTTGCGCTGGAATTTTTCACGAAGGAGAAGACAGAACTCGTGCTTGGGTCGGATGCAAACGGCAAAACGAGCGCGGAGTATTTTGCCGAATACGGGTATATACCCGAAATAGACGTGCGCATACATATAGGCGAGGGCGCAGAAAACTCCCGTTCCTTCACGATTTCGGCGCTTTCGGAGCTTGCTTCTATGGAAATAACCGCGGAAAACTACCCTATAGTACGCTCGTATATAAGTGCGCTCGACCTGCCTAACAAGGCAGAGCTTACAGAAGAGCTTGACAAAAAATACAAAACCGACACAGGAGAATAAATATGGAAGAAAACGAAAAAACTGAAACAGAAGCGCCCGAAGAAACGGTTCCTGTGCCCAAAGACGGCGCGGAAGAAAGCGAAATTTTGCCAACAGCAGAAGAAATCGCAGAAAATGAACCCGAAGGCGAGGCGGCACAAGCAATCTCTGCAAAGGATTTTGCACGTGTGCTTGCAAACCCGATGTTTGCTTTTTTCGCACGCGGAAGAGCGGAAAGCGCGGAATTTCTGGCGCAGGAATTTGAAAAGATGCTGGCGGCAGGCAAAAGTACGCTTTCCGAAGAGGCGCTTATGAAGATGACTCCCAGCGCAGGCTTTTCCGCAGTAGGAGGCGTGGCGCTGTCCGAGCGCCAGCGCAAAATAGCGAGGGACGCGGGGATGTCCTACCGCGAATACTATGAAATTATTCGCACGATTCCCACAAGAACAAAATAAATTTGATATTTTACTTTAAAAAGGAGATTTTATATAATGAATGATATTTACACTTGGGCAGACGATATGTACCCGATAATTAAAAAACGTTTCGATGAAAGATACAATTCCCGTGTGAACTTTATTTCCAAGGTGGCAGGAATTGTAAAGCAGAATGAGCTTGCTTATGATATAGAAGGGCTCGGCGGATATGGCGAGCTTCCCGTATACTCACCCGATGCGCTTGCACATTCCGATGGCACGAAAGGCTTTATTTCTACGGTTACGCCTGTGGAACGTGCGCTCGCTTTCCCCGTGGAATACAAAAATGCAAAGCACGACTTTGTTGGTGAGGCTGAAAAAATAGGCACGCGCCTTGCGGATTCCGCTTATATGACGGTGCTTGGTGAATTTTACCGTATGTTCGGAAATGCTTTTACCACAAAAGGAACAGACGGTGTTACTTGGGCTTCTTCCAAGCACCCGATAAGCACGGAGGATGGCAGCGAAACTTTTTCTAACTTTATGACGAAAGAGCTTTCTGTTTCCTCGATTCTTGCGGCACAGAAGCAGGCGAGCGCGTTTGTTACAAGCGACGGTTTGCCTTTTACCTGCAATTTTGACCTTTTGCTCGTTTCACCTGCGCTCGAGGAAAAGGCAAGGGAAATTTGCGGCGTGGATGCATCTCTTTCCCCTATTGCCAACCCCGAAACGGGTGTAGGCGCAAACCCCGTGCACGGTATGAGCTATATGGTGGTGGGCGGCGGCAACGTCGGTTTTTCAGACCAGCAATGGGCTGTGGCAGACAGAATGCTTCTTAATGAAGTGTTCAAGCTTGTTTACATCACAGAGCCCAGCGTGCTTCTTTCACCCAGAGAAAATCCGCTTGTGGCAGATTACATCGCATACGTGGATTTTGCCTTTGGCTTTGGCGATGCGCGCCCTATTATTTTCTCTGACCCGTTGCTTGCTTGAGTTTTTATCAAAATATCCGTGCATATGCACGGATATTTTGGAATATGGAAAGGATTTTATATGACTATTGAAAAAATGAAAGAAAAAACGCTTTCACTTCTCGGTACGGCAGAGGTGGAAGCAGGGCTTTTGCTCGCTGCGCTGGATTTCGTGGCAAAAAAAGTTGCTGTGCAGGCAAAAAGCATAAAAAAACGGGGGAAACTCACTTTTTTGCAAAGAAGCGACGTAGCAGAGGCGGCTCTGCCTGCGGATTTTGCCGCGTTTGGTTATCTGCTGGGCGGCAGATGCGCGTACGCACGCAGTGCATTTGAAATCATATCAGGAAAAATAATCACGCGAAAGCTTGGCGCGGGCACATACGAGCTTATATATTTTGCGTATCCGCCAAATATAAGCGAAGCGTGTCCCGAAGAAACAGAGCTTGGCTTTGACGCGTACACTGCGGATACTGTAGCATACGGTGCGGCTATGGAGCTTTGCATAAGCGCATGCCCCGATGATTTGCAGAGGTACACACGCCTTGCTACGGAATACGATGGCAGAATGGCAAACCTTCTTACATCTGCGCGCGACGCGGCAGGCGTGGCGAACACATTTTTCGCGGGAAGGCATTTTTAGGATTACACTATTTTTTTAAATAAGTCTTCCAAGGTGATTCCGAAATGACATTTGATTTTAAAGACAACTTCGCAGCTTAATCGTGGTGGAACAATACCGTTTTCAATAGATGTAAGGCTTATTGTACCTATTCCCAATATTTTTGCCATTTTTCTTTTGCTTAATTTTTTTGTGTTTCTTAATGTTTTTACATTTTTACAAAATATATCAAGTTCCGTACTTGTATCCATATGATACCTCTTTCTTTGCTTTCACACAAATATGTGTGGCTTGACTAGATTGTAGCACAAAATTGTGCGATTGTCAACACAAAATTGTGCGATAATATATAATTAAATTAAAGAGGTGAATTATGTGAAAAAGTATGAAAACAGATTGAAAGATTTACGGCAGGATAAAGATTTAACACAGGCAGAGGTAGCAAAAATATTTTTTCTTCAACCTACGCAGTATAGAAGATATGAAAACGGTGAAAGCGATTTGCCGTTAGAATGGGCAAAAAAATTTGCACAATATTATAATGTTTCCATTGATTATATAGCAGGAATAATAGACACACCTAAAAAATTATATTGATGATAGGGGACGGGTTTCCCGTTCCGCAAGAAAAGACCGCAAAAGCGGTCCTTTTCGTTTATGTGTGGTATAATTTATTTAATATTGAAATATTTTTAAAAATAATTTATAATAATTTTATGATTTTATTAACCGTTTTGAAAATCGTACCACTATATGGGCAGATGCATCTGAAACAAGGAGAAACGAAATTTTGAAAAAACACGAAATTGACGAGAAAATAGCGGAAATATCCAAAAGCGTGCTTTCCTACTGCATGTCGCGCACGAAAAACCAATACGACGCGGAAGACCTTTCGCAAGACATACTGCTGGAACTTACGCGTTCGCTTACTAACTTGCGCGACGACAAGGCTTTCTATGGTTTTATGTGGACTGTGGCGGATAATGTTTACAGGCGCTGGTACAAAAAGAAAATGAGCAGAATGGAAAGCGAAATACCCGAAAACCTTGCAGATGCAGAAAATGCTTTTGATGCGCTCGAAGAAAACGAGGATATTTACCTTATGCGGCGCGAACTCGCTTTTTTGGCAGGGAAATACCGCAAGGCGACGGTGCTTTACTATATGGAAAACCGCTCTTGTGCGGAAATTTCGGAAATTCTCGACATCAGCGAAAATATGGTGAAATATTTGCTTTTCAAAGCAAGAAAGATTTTGAAAGAAGGTATGATTATGACACGAAACTACGGTGAACAAAGCTACAACCCCAAAAAATTGAATATACTTTATATGGGTGAAGGTCCAAACAGATTCAGCGAGATTTTAGATACAAATCTTATAAGAATGAATATTATTTGGGCTTGTTATAACGACAGCCTGCGTGAAGAGGAGATTGCTTTGCAGATAGGAATTTCTCTTCCGTACATAGAAAACGATATTGCAACGCTCACGGGCGCGGGGCTTCTTATGCGCGAGGGCGGCAGATACAGAACCAACATAGTTATTTTCACGGAAGAAGCGCGCGCGGAAATGAACGCAAAAGCCGAAGCTGTTCAAACTGAAATTGCAGAAAAAATTAAGGCGTTTATCGCAGAGAACATAGAAAAAGTGCGCGAAATAGGCTTTTTCGGCTCGGATATGAGCGAAAATTCTATTCGTTGGCTTATAAGCGTAATGCTTTTGAAAGAAGCATACGGAGAAGCTCAAGAAAAGCTTGCTGTTTGGGAAAATCCACCCAAAACAGCATTTGGCGAGGAAGCGTATGTTTACGCAGAGGAAAATCGCAATCCTATAGAGGCAAGATTTAATACTTGCACGATAGACGGCGGATGGTTCTGCTCTGACATTATTATGAAGTTTATGGATTGGTTGCCGAATAAGAACGGACACCACAGCGATTTTTACAACAAGCCCAATTTTGTGAGGGTTTACGAAAAGCTCGCACGCGGTATAGCACCGGAGAATAACGAATTTGAAATGCAGATAGTGGCGGAGCTTATAAAGCGCGGTTATGCATATAAATCTGACGGTAAAATATGCGTATCTATGCCTGTTTTTACGAAAGCACAGCATAGAAAAATGATAGAACTCCTTCTCCCTGTAGTGCAGGAAATTTCGGCGCTTGACATAAAAACAGTAGACGAAATAGAAGCCGTGCTGAAAAATCACACGCCTACACACCTCAAAAAGCAGGTTCGCAACATCTGCGCCATAAGCATTTTCGATACTTGCGTAGGCGTGCCCGCAAAAATGTTGCACAATGAAGGCTACCTTTCCGACGATTGGCACACGCATGAAATCGCTACAAGCTACGTTATTTTGAAATGAGGGAACCAAAACGAAAAGACCGCAAAAGCGGTCTTTTTTACTATTATTGAATTTTAAACAGTTTCTTTGCGTTTGCGGTGGTTGCTTCCGCGAAGGCTTCGTAATCTACGCCGAGAACGCCTGCGGTAAATTCCGCCGTGTAGTGCAGAAAACCGCTGTGGTTGGTTTTGCCGCGCTTCGGCACGGGGGCAAGATACGGGCAGTCTGTTTCTACAAGTATGCGGTCGAGGGGAACGGCGCGTGTGCTTTCTACGGCTTTTTGCGCGTTTTTAAACGTTATAGCGCCGGCAAACGAAATGTACCAGCCCATTTTAACGTATTCGCGCACCATTTCTGCGTGGCCGCTGTAGCAGTGCATTACGCCGGTTACCTTACCTTCATATTTTTTGATTATATCGAAAGTGTCGCCATGCGCCTCGCGGTCGTGGATAATAACGGGTAAATTCGCCTCTGCCGCCAAAGCCATCTGGCGCTCGAAAAGCTTTTTCTGTTCTGCGGCATACGCTTTTTCCCAATAATAGTCAAGCCCTATTTCGCCGAGCGCCACACACTTTTCGTGTGCGAGGTAGCGCTCAAGTTTGGCAACTTCTGCCGGGATATCGGAAATTTTTTCTATTTCCTCGGGATGTATGCCTGCGGAGGCAAACATATTTTCATATTGCGAGGCAAGGGCTGCACATTTTTCGCTATCTTCTGCGTTCACCGCCGCTGTCAAGATATATCCTATGTCACCTGCAAAGATCTCACGCAGAAGCTCTTCGTTTCCGAAGAGCTTTTCGTCTGTATAATGTGAATGTGTATCGAAAAGCTTTGCCATATCAGTGGATTCTCTTGCCGAGCGCGCTGTCGGGGTAGAACGCGATGGCAGCCGCGCCGTCTTCCGTGTCGGCGGCGAAAATCATACCTTCGCTTGTGTATTTGCCGCCCATCATAGCGCGGGGGGCAAGGTTCATAACAACGCCAACGTTTTTGCCCGTGAGGTCTTCGGGTTTATACCATTTTGCGATGCCGGACATAATTGTGCGCTCTTTTTCGCCGTCGTAAACCGTGAGCTTGAGCAGCTTTTTGCTTTCTTTGATGTTCTCGCAAGCGATTATTTTGCAAACACGGAGCTCTACCTTGCAGAAATCGTCGAAAGTGATTTCGGGTTCGCGGTCTGTGATTTCAACCTTGGGGAGCTCGGGCTTTGCTTCTTCGGCAGGTGTTGCCGCGGCTTTCTTGGCTTCCTGAATAGCATCGAGCTCTGCAAGCTCTTTTGCGGCGTCTATTCTGGGGAAGAGGTTTTCGCCCTTGTGGAGCTCTGCATCTTGGGAAAGAACGCCGAACGTTTCTGCGCTTTCCCACGTTCTGCCGTTTTCAGCTACGCCGAGCTGCTCGAAAATCTTTTCGCAAGCTGTGGGCATAAAGGGTGTGAGGAGAACTGTGCAGAGGCGCAAAGTTTCTGCGAGGTTGTAGAGCACGCGCGCAAGGCGAGGCTTGGTTTCTTCGTTCTTTGCGAGCACCCAGGGCGCTGTTTCGTCGATGTATTTGTTGGCTCTTGCGATTACTGCGAACACTTCTGCAAGGGCAGATTGGAACGCGTATTTTTCCATCTGTTCCTCGTATCTTGCGCGAAGACCGGAAACGAGCGCGAGGAAATCTGCATCTTCTGCGCCCTCTGCCTGCTCTGCGGGCAATTTGCCGCCGAAGTATTTATCTGCCATAGCGGTGGAGCGGGAAAGAAGGTTGCCTATATCGTTTGCAAGGTCTGTATTGATGCGGTTTATAAGAAGCTCGTTGGAGAAGTTGCCGTCGGAACCGAAGGGGAAATCGCGAAGCAGGAAGTAGCGGAGCGCATCGGCGCTGTATCTTTCCGCGAGGAGGTAGGGGTCTACTACGTTACCCTTGGATTTGGACATCTTACCGCCGTCGAGCAGGAGCCAGCCGTGGCCGTATACGTGTTTGGGCAGGGGCATTTCCATACTCATAAGCATAGCGGGCCAAATGATGGAATGGAAACGAACTATTTCTTTGCCCACGAAGTGAACGTCTGCGGGCCAGAACTTGTTATAATCGCTTTCGGGGTATTTATCGTTCATAAAGCCGAGGGCTGTTGTGTAGTTGAAGAGCGCGTCTATCCAAACGTAAACAACGTGCTTATCGTCAAAGTCAACGGGCACGCCCCATTTGAAGCTTGTGCGGGAAACGCAGAGGTCCTCAAGGCCGGGCTCGATAAAGTTGTGGATCATTTCGTTCACGCGGGAGCGGGGAAGGAGGAAATCTGTGTTTTCGAGCAGATCGCGCACGCGGTCTGCATATTTAGAAAGGCGGAATTTATATGCTTCCTCTTCAGCCTCTACAACCGGTCTGCCGCAGTCGGGGCAGCAACCGTCTTTAAGCTGGCTTTCTGTCCAGAAGCTTTCACAGGGGGTGCAGTATTTGCCCTTATACGTCGTTTTGTAAATATCGCCCTTTTCGTACATTTTTTTGAAAATGCGCTGAATTGCGGCAACGTGGTAATCGTCCGTGGTACGGATAAAGCGGTCGTAGCTTATGTTCATAAGTTTCCAAAGGTCTTTAACGCCTTTTTCGCCTTCTACGATATTATCTACGAACTGCTGGGGCGTAACGCCTGCCTCGGCGGCTTTGTTTTCGATTTTCTGACCGTGCTCGTCTGTGCCCGTGAGGAACATTACGTCGTAACCTTTAAGGCGTTTGTAGCGCGCCATTGCGTCGGTGGCAACGGTGCAATAGCTGTGGCCGATATGGAGCTTATCGCTGGGATAATATATCGGCGTGGTGATGTAAAAAGTTTTCTTTTCCATAAATATTTTAAACCTCCGTTTGATAGGTAGTATATAATGCAGAATTAAGAATTTTTGTGAAGCTATTTAATCATAACTTGGTTGTAGATTTCGCTTTTGGCGACATCACGGTCGTGTGCAACCGCCTTAATGGCATCGTTTTTGCTCATACCCTCGGCAAGGTAGTGCTCTACGTGCTCTTCCACGCTCATATCCGCCCAAAATGCGTGCGCTTTGAGCTCGTCCTTCGTAGCGCCTTCCATTATAAGCACGTATTCGCCGCGCGGTTCGCGCTCCTCGTAGTATGCACAGGCGCCGGAAAGCGTGGTGCGTATAACTTCCTCGTTTATTTTCGTAAGCTCGCGGCAAAGGGAAATTTTGCGGTCGCCGAACGCTTCTAAAAGGTCGGCAAGCGTGCGTTTGAGCTTATGCGGTGCTTCGTAAAAGATTATCGTGCGCGTTTGGTCGCGAAGCTCCGCGAGCACTTCGCGTCTGTCGCCTTTTGCCGTGGGCAGAAATCCTTCAAAAAGGAACTTCGCCGTGAAGAGCCCGGACATAGCCAGGGCAGAAACGGCGGCACAGGGACCGGGTACGACAGAAACGGTAACACCTTTTTCCGCGCAAAGGCGAACTATATCCTCGCCAGGGTCGCTTATGGCGGGCATACCCGCGTCTGTTATCAGCGCGCAGGATTCGCCGTTTTCGATAATGCGGTTTACGATTATCTCGCCGCGTTCACGCTTATTGTGCTCGAAATAGCTTATAAGCGGTTTTTTTATACCGTAGTAGGCGAGCAGCTTTCCGCTGGCACGCGTATCCTCTGCGGCGATGAAATCGACCTCGGAAAGCACTTTTTTTGCTCTTTCCGTTATATCGGAAAGGTTGCCTATGGGTGTGCCCACAAGGTAGAGCGTGCGCTTTTCGGTAATATTTTTTTCTTCTGTGGGGATAATTTTTTCAGGGCTTTTTATAGAACTCATTAAAATCACCGTGTTCGTAAATATATTTCATTTCTTCCGTGTAGTTGGCATCGGAAAAATCTGTCTTATCTTTGTATATAACAAGCGGACGCGTGCAGAAAATGCCGTCGGCACCGCCTTTTTTTGCTTCCATAAGCAGTATGCTCGGCGTGTGGTGCACCGTGGGGTACACAAGAGTCATTCTTTTTGGTTCGAGCTTCGCGTTTTTCAGCGCCGCCACGAGGGCGGGGAGCCTATCGGGGGTATACACCACCGTAAAAGAGCCGCCGTGCTTGAGCAGCTTAGCCGCGGCTTTTGCAAAATCGTCTATTGTGCCGAAAACCTCGTGGCGGGAGGCGGCGTCGGCATCGTTTTCTGAAATTTTGCCCGAATTTATGCGCATATACGGGGGATTGGAGAAAACAGTATCGTACCTGCCGAAGTGCTCTGCAGGTATTTCGCGTATATCGCAGGGGCAGACGTCTATTTTGCCCGAAAAGCCGTTTTCTTCGACATTTTTCGCGGCGAGTGCGGCAATTTTCTCCTGCACCTCAAACGCAGTTATTTTGCCGAGCTTTCCGCGTGCGGCGGCAAGCAAAGAAATAACGCCGCTACCGGCGCCAAGCTCGGCGGCGAGGGCTTTGGGCTGTTTTTTTATGTAGGCAGAGAGCAAATATGCATCTGTGCCGAAGGCGAGAGAGCCTTCGTTCTGGTATATGGAAAGGTTATCGTTTATTTTTTCCGGTGTGCTCACTCTGTTTTCCCCCTGTTCTGGCGGAAAATTTCAAAGGCTATTATAGAGGAGGCACTTGCCGCAGAAAGCGCGGCACGGAAATCGCGCCCGTAATCAAGCATAACGGTTTTATCGCAAAGCGCGGAAAACTCGGCGGAAATGCCGCGTTTTTCGCCGCCTATCACGAGCAGAACGGGGAAGCGCACCTGCGTATCGTATACGGAAACGGCATTTTCTGTTTTGTCTGCCGCCACGATAGTATAGCCGTGAGCGTGGAAAACCTCGGCGATTTCCTCGGGCTCGCCCCATGAAAGGTCTAACATTTCGGAAGCACCTGCGGAAGCGCGGCAAACCACGCCTGCGGCGCTTAGCCAGTTGCGCTTTTCGAGCACTATGCCGTCTACACCTGCCGCATAGAGCGAGCGCAGGGCATATCCGAAGTTATACGGGTCCTCTATGCCTTGCAGGTAAACGTAGAAGCCGTTTTCCTTGATATTTGCTTCTTTTATGTTTTTTATAGTTCTGTCGCCTGTGTAGGCGAGCACACCGCCGTGGCTCGCGCCTATGGCGAGTGCGTCTATTTCCTCTGCCGAGGCAAGCTCTATTTCGAAGCCCTGCTCATACGATTTTGCACGCAAAAAGCCAAGCTCCTTGGCTTTTTTTCGCGCTTTGGCTTCGTCGAAAAGAATTTTTTCTATTTTTCTGTCGTTTACGCCCGACTCATTGCCTGCGAAAACAGCACGCACGGACGTCATTCCCTCCATAACAGAGGAATCTGCAAATTTTTCGGCTTCTTTTATGGGCATAATGCTTCCTTTTCGTATTGCGTAAGGTACGTGACCTCGTTTTTCGGGAAAAGCTCTTTCTCGCTTTGCACACTTTGCCCCGCAGAGTGCTTTATAACAATGCAGATGCATACGAGCGTGCAGGCAAGCAGAGCAAGAAAATTTTTCATGTTTTGAACGTCCTTTCGGCTGTTTTCTTTAAATTATACAGCCGAGCGGGCAAAAAAAACGTCGTTTCGTGGTGCGCGTATAAATTATTTTGCGGCGGCGCGCATAACCTTGGCGTTGTGTGCCTTCGCCTTGGCAGGGGAAACGGAATATTTTTTTATAGCGCGTATAATGCGCAATCTTTCCTTAAAGGGTATCTTTTTTTCTTTGGCGTTTTTCTTGCTTGAAAGCGCCTTCATTTTTTCTATTGCTTTGGAAAGCGTGTAAACCTCCGCTGGGGCTTCCACAGAGAAGATCACCTTATCGGAAGAGAAAAGTATTATATTGTATATGGGCGGCGGAGTTATTTTTTCGCGCTCAAAAATTTGTGCCAGCGCGATTATGTTTCGCTCGTTATTTATAATGGGGTTGTCGAAATCTGTCTCCTGGCTAGTGCCATTCGTCAGGCGCAGGCTTTGGTGCCACACAGCTCCGCTGCCGCAGAAAATTTGACCGCGCAGGGTTTCTACCTGTACGACTGCTATGCAGGAGGGAAGCACGACGATGTTATCCACCTTGCTGTAAACGTGGAATTTGCCCGTACGGATAGGCACGCACACATTCGGGCGCACGGCAAATTCGCCGAAATGGGAAATGAGCACCACGCTGGTGGCTTCTTTGCCTGCCGACCCCTTGCCGGCAAGTATTTTTTTTCGTGCGGCGTATGAGCTGAGCTTTACCGAAAGCCGCCAAAAGCAGAACGCGGCAAGCACGAACAGTGCGCACATTATAAAAGGGGTGAATATTTCCATCGCTCTTTTCCTCTTTAAACCATAATTCAATAGACATAAATATAGATAATAATATAATATCATAAATATGGCGTTTTGTAAAGGAAAAAGATTAGTTTAATTTTGAATTTTTATAATAATTTATCCTGCGCGGAAATAAAATCTATTATAAACTTGATTTTCAACATATATTGTGGTATAATTATTATTCACAATACATTTATGGGAGGAACAACTTGGTAAAATTACTTGCAAAGATTTTCGTGCGCGACAGCGGCAATATTTCTTCGCCCGAGGTACGTGCGGCGTATGGCACTTTGTGCGGCACGATGGGCATATTTTTTAATATTCTTTTGTTTGGAATAAAATTTTTTGCAGGGCTTATAAGCGGCGCTATCTCTGTTATGGCGGATGCTTTCAACAATCTTACGGATGCAGGCTCTTCTGTTATAACGCTTATCGGCTTTCGTATGTCGGGGCAGAAGCCCGACAAGCACCACCCGTTCGGCCACGGCAGAATAGAATATATTTCCGGGCTTATAGTTTCGTTTATCATAATACTCGTGGGCTTTGAGCTCGGCAAAACCTCTGTGGAAAAGATAATTTCGCCCGTGGAGGTGGAATTCAGCGTGACGGCAGTGATAATTCTTGTTTGCTCCGTTATCATAAAAGCGTACATGGCGTTCTATAACTTCAGCATAGGCAAAAAAATTTCGTCTTCCGCCATGCGTGCCACGGCGCAAGACAGCCTTTCCGACTGTATTGCCACAGGAAGCGTGCTTTTGTGCCTTGTGGTTTCTCGCTTTGCAAACGTTAATATAGACGCATATTGCGGCCTTGCGGTTTCCGCATTTATTATGTTTTCGGGTATACGCTCTGCCAAGGAAACTATGGACCCTCTGCTCGGTGCACCGCCCAGCAAGGAGTTTATAGACGAAATTGCCGAAATCGTGTACGCGCACGACGGCGTGGAGGGTATACACGACCTTATAGTGCACGATTACGGCCCCGGCAGAACGATGATATCGCTCCACGCGGAGGTGCCTGCGGACGCAAACCTGCTGGAAACGCACGATATGATAGACAACATAGAAAAGGACCTGCGTGAAAAGCTTAAATGCGATGCGGTAATACATATGGACCCGATAGCCACGGATGACACACACACGCTGGAGGTGCGAGAAAAGATTGTGGCGCTTGTGGGTTGCATAGATTCGCGCCTTACGATACACGATTTCCGTATGGTAAAGGGGCCCACGCATACGAACGTGCTTTTCGACGTTGTGGTGCCGTTTGAGGTGAAAAAGAGCGAAGAGGAAATACGCGAAAATATAGAAACTATAGTGAAAACGATAGACAAAAATTATTATTCCGTTGTAAACATAGATAAATATTACGTATGATAAAGCAAAAAAACTTCCCCTGCGGGAAGTTTTTTTGGATTTTTTCCGAAACCGTCGAACCTTAAACCTTTTTCTGCGACATATAGGTGTAGGACCTACAATAAAGAAAGGACTTTTGCAATGCAGAACGACAAAATACAAAATCACCTTGATTTTTTGCTTTCCGCCGCTATGGCAAAGTGTGGAAATCTCGCGGACGCGCAGGATCTGACACAGGAAACGGTGCTTTCTGCACTCGTTTACCTCGAAAAAGGCGGAGTTATAGAAAATATGCGTTCGTGGCTTATCGCCGTGATGAAACGCAAATATTACGATTTACTGCGCCGCAAATATGCCTTGCCAACCGTTACGATAGGGGAAGATTTTGAGCTTGCAGACGAGAGTGATATAGCCGAGCGATTGCTGGAAGAGGAAGAAATGGAGAACGTGCGCCGAGAGGTGACATACCTTGCCGATTCCTACCGAACTGTCATAGCGAAGCACTATTTTCATGGCAAAAGCATAAAAGAAATAGCCGCGGAGCTCGGGCTCGCCGAGGGAACGGTGAAAAGCAGGTTGGATTTTGGCAGAAAACAGATAAAGAAAGGGTTTGAGAATATGGAAAAATACGCAGAAAACAGCTATATGCCGCAATACCTCGCCGTGCGGAACAGCGGCAGGTTCGGGCTTGCGGAAGAGCCGATGTCGCTTACAGAGGGCGACACGCTCGCGCAGAATCTTTTAATACTTGCTTATGAAAAACCGCTTTCCATAACGGAGCTTTCGCGCGCAATCGGCGTGGCGAGTGCTTACGTGGAGCCTATAGTAAAAAAACTTGTAGATGGCGAGCTTATGAAACGCACGGGCGACGGAAAGGTATATACGGATTTTATAATCTACCGCGCGGAAGATTACGTTAAATATATAAAGGAGCAGGAAGCGTTTGCGGAAGCACATTTGAGCGCATACACCGAACCTTTGAAAGCGGCGATTGCCGAGCTGAAAGCAACGGATTTTTACAGCCTGCGTCTGGAAAGATTTATGGCAATAGACGTGGCATCGGAAGGGCAGTACCTTAGCCTTGAAAGCGTGCGCAAACCGCAGATCTTCCCCGAAAGGCCAAACGGCGGCAGATGGATTGCCTTCGGCACGATTTACCCGCAGAACTATGTAATTCCCGAAGAAAAACGCGGAAGAGAAGAATACGGTATGGCGGGCAAACGAAACACGGTAATAGACAAATTTTTGAACGCTTCGTGCTTGAAACTGTGCAATTATGAAACATCGCTCGATAAATATTCGTGGTTAAAGCACAGCGGCTTTGATATTCCGCTTTTTGCGGACGTGGAATTTAATATGCTGAAGCTTTTCTATTTGCTGAAGCACGGTATTGCGCCCGAAACTGTTGATTTGGATACGAGAATACTAAAAGGCATGCCGCTTTTAGAGGAACGCGGCTTTATCTCCACAAAAAACGGCAAGCCCGAGGTGCTTGTGCCTTGCCTTACGCACGAGCAGAGCAGAATATTTGCAAGTATTTGCAAAAGAGCGAAAACGGCTTTTGCCGATAACTTGAGAGAGCCGCTGCGCAAATACTGCGAAACGCACAAAAAGAGCATTCCCGCGCACCTTACGAGCGTGCCGGAACAAAAGCTCACTATGCCGTACGAACCGCCCGCGATGGCTTTTGTTTACGAAGCGATAAAAGCGGGTGTTCACGTGCGCGACCTCGGCGAGCCTTGCCCCGAAACAATAGCGATTTTCGATTGATAAAGCAAAAAACTTCCCTTGCGGGAAGTTTTTTGTTGCGCATATTTACAACCGTATTTCTTTCGGGAAGGCTTCTTTTCGCATAATGCCCCACATTTTGTCTATGTAGGCGAGCGTGTAGAAGTTTTCGTAATAATGATAGTAGAACGCGCCCTTTGGCGTCATCACGAACACGCCGTTTTCTTCCTTCACAAACCCGAGGAGCTTTGCCAGGCGAAGCTCTGTGCCGTACATTTTTTTGAGCGGAACGCCGAAGAATTTTTCAAAATCCTTTGGGTCTACGCGCGTGCTATAGGCTGTCCAGAAAAGGTAATAGACCATTCGCTGTCGTTTCGTAAAGCGTATGGTGAGCGAGGTGGGTAGCTTGCCCGACTTTACGCGCCCGATGTATTCTTCCACAGAGAAGGTGTTGATTTTGAACTGCTCGCGCAGAAGCGTTGTGGCAGAGCAGCCAAAGCCGAGGAAATTATCACGCGTCATAGAGGAGTAGCCTGCGTGGGGCTCGCGCGAGAAAGTCCATATAGTGCCGCGCGTATAGCCTTTTTCGGCGCAATACGCCGTTACTTTATCGAGAAGTGCGCGTTTTTCTTTTTTGCCCATAGCCTGTACACGGCTTTTGGTAAATGTGAAATCTATAAAAGGATATATGGCTATGTGATTTGCGCCGCTTGCAAACGCTGTTTCTATATCGGAGGTGAGGTCCTCTATTGTTTGCCCGGGCAGGGCGAAAATAAAGTCCATAGAAACCGTTTCAAAGCTTACCTCTGCCAGCGCCGACTTCATAGCGTGCACGTCTACATTCTTGCGCCCCAATATGCCCCGGTATTTTTCGCGGAATGACTGTATTCCTATGCTAAGCTTTGTAACCCCCGCTTCTTTCAGCGTTCTGAGCGTCTGCACGTTTACGTTGTCGGGGTGCAGCTCTGCGCCCACACCTTCCGTTATTATGAAATATTTTTCCAAAGCAGAGATTATTTCTTTCATTCTGTCTGCCGCAAGCGCGGGTGTGCCGCCGCCGAAATAGAGGCTTGTTACACGCTTTTTCTCTGCAAGCCCCGCACCGACCAGGTGTATTTCGCAAAGAAGCGCGTCTATATAGCGGTCCATAGCCTCTTTGGAATAGAGCGTTTTGCAGTATGGGCAGAAATTGCATATGCTTTTGCAGAACGGTATGTGAACGTATAAGCCGAGGTTTTCGCAGGGCTCAAACGGCAGTTTTTCATCGTATTCGTTTTTGAAAACGAAGGGTTTTGCCGAGCGTGTCAGCCACGCTCGCGTAAGATTTGTAACTATACTCATATTGCACCTTTAAATGTATTTGAGGTATGTTTTCAGCATTTCAAAAATGATTTTCACGTTTCCGCGGAACAAAAGCGTGTATTCCGCCACGAAGAAATAGCCGCATTTTTCGCAAAGCCCCGGCACGTCTATGCATCTGCCGCAGGTGCTCACTTTACCGTTTTCTATAACCACACATTGGTGGCAAGGTGTGGGGAAGCTGTTGTTTATAAGGTATTTGAAAGCGCTTTTTAGGTTGAAAACGGGCGCACCCGCCTTCATCATTTCCCCTATAACCTTACAACATTCGGCTTTTTCCTCTTTGGTAAGCGCAAGCTCTTTGGTATCGGGATAAGGCGTGTGGAAATTGAAGGAAACGGCGCGCACGTTTTTCGTATTCTTCGCAGTGAGGCACACATCCTTTACCTTATCTTTGTTTATTTTGTTTATCGCCATATAGAAGCAGATATTGTCCGCCGTGGCGCGGCTTATATTTTCCATAATAGTGTCGTACGTATCGCCGCGTATTTCGTTGTGTTTTTCTCTGTCGCCGTCGAGGCTGAGCAGAATGAGGTCCGCTTCGGGCAGGTCTATGGGGAACGTGCCGTTTGTGACAACGTTTACTATAAGGAAGCCCATTTCCTTGGCTTCCGCCACAAGGTCTCGCAGCGTTTTTCCGTCTGAATGCCACATAAAGGTTTCGCCGCCGCAGAAAAAGAGTATGCGCACACCCATATCGTATAGCTTTTGCATTTCGCTCTTTATTTGCGCGTATGGGTGGATCACAGCCGTTATATTGTTCACGGAGCAATGCTTGCAGTGCAGGTTACACCTATCCGTAATGATGACCGTACCCAAAATCGGCAGCTTTTTGCGGAAAATTATAGTTTTTACGCCGAACGCGGCGAAATGTACAAAGGAGGAAAATTTCATAGGCGAGCCTCTTTTCTGTTGATTTATGCCTATATTTTAGCATAAAACCCACAGGGAAGCAAGTCCCTGTGGGTTACTTAAGAAAAGTTTAAGAAATGCTTAATTGTTTGGCAGCTTCGGCTGTGCCTGCACCGAGGTCGTTTGAGCATGTGTGACAGTTGTGTTAGTTGTGACAGTTGTGGCGCGGGAGGCACTGCTTGCCGTGCTCTGTGGCGGAAAGGTTGTTTTTGAAGAGGAGCTTGTATGAGGCAGCGTAGTTACTGTTGTTTGCGGAGTTGTGGTCGTCTGCGCTGTTGTGGTTTCCAGGAAATGCTCGCGGCAATAGCGGTTTTTTGGCTTTGCCACGCCCGAGGAGCCATAGTATTTGCCGCCGGTTTGAATTTTTGCAAAGTAGGGCAGGTTTTCTTCTGTTGCGGGGGAAACGCCCATGGGCAGATACATATAGGTGTACTGTGAATCTGTTATGCGAACGTCGCAGGGGAAAGAACGGTTTACCCGAAGAAGCCCTGCGTTTATAACGTTTTCCTCCGGGCATTTTTCGCAGGCGATAGCGTGCGTTACCTTGTCGTAGCGCACCAAAACGTGCGTTGTACAATGCGCTTTCGGCTCTGTGCCGCGCTTGAAGTATCCTGTTTCTATGCGGTTGCCGCGCAGATCGGCGTGGCAGGCGCGCGAGGCGAGCTCGCCAGAATCCACGCAATAGGAGGAGGCGACCACGCCTGCGCTTTGCGGAAACTTTTTGGTGTAAGCTTCAAGCGAATCGTAAACTCTTTCCATAATGCCGTCGAAAACCGTGCAGGCAGGGTTTTGCTTGTATTCGCCTATGTCGCGCCCGTCGCGGTAGCCCGACCACACGCCGCAGACGTACTCCGGTGTGTAGCCTATAAACCAGCGGTCGCCGCCCGAATTGGAGGTGCCCGTTTTGCCTGCCACCTCCACGCGGTTTGCAAGAGAGAGCCCCTTTGCCGTACCCTTTATGACCACGTTTTTCAGCAGACGTGTCATTATATCTGCGCTTTCCTCGGAAATGAGGCGCTCGGCATCATCGCCGTGCGAAAGAAGAAGCGTGCCGTCTGCACCGTACACCTTTGTGAAGGTATACGGTCTTTCAAACTCGCCCATGCGCGGAAACATAGTGTATGCCCCTGCCATATCGCGCACGGAAACGCCCACGCTTGTGGCACCCATAGCAAGAGGTGCTGCGGCGATATCGGAAAGAACCTGCCCGTTTTCGTCGGCTTTGCTTGCCACGAGCCCCGAAAGCCCTGCTTTTTTGCAAAAATTAAAGGAGCTTTGCAAGCCGACCTTGCCGAGTACGTTCACAGCCACGGTATTTACAGAATTATACACGGCTTTGTTTACCGTGGTGAGCCCGGAGTAAATACGAGGGTTGTTTTTTGGCCAGAGAGTATACCCGCTGCCGTTTTTTGTGAATTTTACAGGAACATCGTCGAAAACGCTCGCCCAGGTTATAAGGTTTTTCTCTATGGCGGGGGCGTAGACGGAAATGGGCTTAAGCGCAGAACCTGGGGAACGCTGTGCCTTTGTGGCGAGGCAAAAAGCGCGGTTTGCCGTTTTTTCGCCCCTGCCGCCCGCTATGGCACGAATAGCGCCTGTTTTTGCATCTATTATAACGGCGGCGCTTTCGGGGGTGCCGACCTCATTTTTGGGAAAATTTTTTGCGTTTTTATAAAATTCGTCGAGCATATTTTGCATATCCGCGTCGAGCGTGGTATATATTGAAAGCCCACCCGAATATACCGAGGCAGAGGCGCTTTCGCGCGAAATACTGTATTTTGCGGCAAGCTCTGCTATTACATCCTCTATTACGGCATCTACGAACCAAGAGTGTATTTCTTCCGCTTTGCTTTTCATTTCTTGCTCGGCAAGCGAAAGCTCTGCCGAAGCCGCCGTGCGGTATTCCGCTTCGGAAATATAGCCGAGCTCGTGCATGCGCAAAAGCACGGTGTTCCTGCGCTCCTTGTTGTTTTCGGGCTTTCGTGCCGGATCAAAGCGGGAGGGGTTTTGCACTATTGCGGCTATGCTCGCACATTCCTCAAGCGAAAGCTCGCCCACGTTTTTGCCGAAATATTTTTCTGCCGCCGTCTGCACGCCGAAGCAACCCGAGGAAAGGTATACATTGTTTAGGTACAGCTCCAAGATCTCTTCCTTGGAAAGCTTTTCTTCCAGCTTCAGCGCGCGCATGATCTCCGTAAGCTTGCGCTTCACCGTCACCTCGTTTTCGCCCGTGAGGTTTTTTACGAGCTGTTGCGTTATGGTAGATCCGCCGTAGCTTTTGCCGCCGAAGAAGTTTACCACCGCGCCGAGCGTGCGTTTTAAGTCGATACCGCTGTGCTCGTAAAATCGATGGTCCTCTATGGCGATAAATGCGTTTTTTAAGTTTTCGGGCAGGTCTTCTATATCTGCCCAAATGCGGTTTTCTGTGCCATGCAGGCGCAAAAGCTCTGTTTCTTCGCCGTTTTTTACGTGATATATCTTCGTTGTGAGCCCCAGATTGCCTGCGAGCATTTCTATATCCAGCTCGGAATCTATATTTTTCATATAAACAAAAAGCGAGGCGGCGACAGCCCCCATGCTTATCGTTCCGATGAGAAAAAAAGTGAGCAAGGTAACCAATATGATTTTCAAGGGTTTGCGTTTCTTTTTGATAAAAATCACCTCTTTTTGAATATTGTGCGTGCGGTGGGCAAACAATAAACGTAAAAATATGTGTAAAACGAGGTGGATTTATGAAACGGGGGAAATTTGTTTCGTTTATAAGAAAAATTTGTATTACGCTTGTGTTTTCCGTATGTATTTTTACGGCGGGGTACGGCGTGGGGCTTTCGCATAACGTAAAGAGCGTTTTTTCGGATATTACGACGAAAGCGGCGAGCACGAATGTGCAAAACGCGGAGTGCGGCGGTTATTCCGCGATACTTTCGGGGAAATGGATATACGTTTACAACGGCACGGGCACGCTTTGCGACGCGGTATACGTTTACACGGAGTATATGACGGAAGAAGATAAGGCGGCGCTTTCCTGCGGAGTGGAATTTGAAACGGAAGCGGAAATGCATGCGTTTATAGAGGGTTTCAGATGAAAAAAGCCTTCCCGAAGAGGGAAGGCTTAAATTTCATTTCAGCACAACGCAGTCCTTGCCCAGAAGCTCGCAAAGATATGCGAACATATTCGGGCGGATATCCACGCCGCCGTTGTATTTTTCATATTTTTTCTCTTTTTCGTTATAGATTATAACAGGCGTTTTGCCATCGAATATCATAATGATATTCATAACCTTTTGGAAGATATCGCCCGTTTTATCGGGTACTTTCAGGTATAGCTTGCCGTCCTTCGGCGGTTTTGGCAGGTATGTGGGCACGCGCTCGCGCTCGGTGGGCGGAGGCGTTGTGGGAAGCGGAGCTGTGTTCGTGCGCCTGCGCTCTGCCACCTCCTCGGGCAAGCCCTCGGAAATAAGGCTTACGGCAGAAACGAGTATCTTCGGCGCTTTGCCTTCCTCTGCGGAAATTTCGCCGCGCAGACAGATGGCTGTATCCTTCATAAGTATGTGCGAATTATCCGCAAATACTTTGGGGAAGATTATAAGCTCTATTTCACCCGTTTTATCTTCTATTGTTACAAACGCCATAGGTGCGCCGTTTTTCGTGTTTTTTACGGTTTTTGCGTTTATTATACCGCAAAGCGTTACACGCTGTTTATCGGCAAAGGCTATCATGCTTTCATCCTCTGCGGCGGTTTCGCCCTCCGCTTCGTTGGAAAATGAAGCGAGTATGGCGCCTATGGGCATAGGAAGGATTTCATCGATCATTTCTGCGTAATCGTCCAGCGGGTGCCCCGAGAAGTACATGCCCGTATACTCTTTTTCTTGGCGCAATTTTTCTTTTACGGAATATTCGGGAATATCGGGAAGCTTGTATTTATAAACCTCGCCGAACGTTTCCTTGGCTGAAATGTTGCCGAGCGTGAAAATGTCCATTTGGTCTGCATTTTGCTCGCGTGCGCGGCGAACGTATATATCTATTATGCTTTCGTATTCGGAATGGAGCGCGCTTCGGTTTTCGCCGAGAGAATCGAACGCGCCGCTGCCTATAAGCGCTTCTACCTGGCGCTTATTAAGCTCGTATACGCTCATACGCTTCACGAAATCTTCGAAAGAAGTAAAAGCACCGTTTTCTTCGCGCTCTGCGATGACCTGCGAAAGGAATGCGTCGCCAACGTTTTTTATACCCAAAAGCCCGAAACGAACGGCTTTTTTGCCTTTTTCGCCATAGACTACATGGTACGTTTTGCGGCTTTCGTTTATATCCGGGCCGAGCACCTCTATACGCATTTTCCGCGCTTCTTCTATATAAGAAGCGCTTTTTGTTATGTTGTCTGAAACAGAGGAGATGAGTGCGGCGAAATATTCGCTGGGGTAGTGTGCCTTTAGGTACGCTGTGCGGTAGGAAAGGTAGGCATAAGCAGTGGCGTGGCTTTTGTTGAACGCATATTTTGCGAAATCTGCCATATCGGCAAAAATTTCCTCTGCGTCTTCCTTAGAAAGTCCTGCGGCGAGAGCACCCGTGCAAAGCATGTTGCCTGCCTCATCCTTTTCGCCGTAGACGAATGCGTTGTGTTCCTTTTCCATAGCGCCGCTTTTCTTTTTGGACATAGCGCGGCGCACAATATCCGCCCTGCCGAACGAGAAGCCGGCGAGGCTGCGGCATATTTGCATAACCTGCTCCTGGTAAATGATGCAACCCGAGGTGCCGCCGAGTATTTCGCGCAGAACATTGCATTTGTAAGTTACCTTTTCGGGGTGCTTGCGGTTTGTAAGGAAGAGGGGGATGGAATCCATGGGCCCCGGGCGGTACAGTGCTATCGCAAGAACGATATCTTCTATGTTCTTCGGCTGCATACCCATAAGCAATTTTCGCATACCTGCGCTTTCGAGCTGGAAAAGCCCCTCTGTTTTGCCTGCGCAGAGAAGCGCGTATGCGCCCTCGTCGTCAAGCGGAATATTGTTTATGCTGAAATCTGGCTCTTTTTACCGTATTTGCTTTTCTGTATCGGAAATGATGGTAAGATAACGCAAGCCGAGAAAGTCGAATTTCAAAAGCCCGAGCTCCGCAACCGTATCCATGGTGAACTGCGTGAGCGTCATATCCGTGGAAAAAGCCACGGGTACGTATTCGTGCACGGGGCGGTCGGTTATGACTATACCTGCGGCATGCGCGGAAACGTGGCGCGGCATACCCTCGAGCTGCTTGGAAATATCTATGAGCTTTTTTACGTCGGCACTGCTTTCGTACATTTCGCCGAGCCTGCCGCGCAAAGCGTCCTCCAGCGTTACGCCGATGTCGCCCGGAATGGCTTTTGCAACGGCGTCTACGTCTGCGTAGTTCATACCGAGCGCTCTGCCTACGTCGCGCACGACGGCTTTTGCCGAAAGTGTACCGAACGTGGCTATACCGCAAACGTGCTCGGCACCGTATTTTTCGGCAACGTAATCGATAACCTCGCCGCGGCGGTCGTAGCAGAAGTCTGTATCAAAATCGGGCATGCTTACTCGTTCCGGGTTTAAGAAACGCTCGAACATAAGGTCGTGCTTTATGGAGTCTACATCGGTTATGCCCACAAGGTAAGCCACAAGGCTGCCGGCACCCGAGCCTCTTCCGGGCCCTGTAGGTATGCCGCGCTCCTTTGCGGCGGCTATGAAATCTTGTACGATAAGGTAATATTCCGAGTATCCCATTTTTGCTATTACGGAAAGCTCGTAGTCTATTCTTTCGCGGTATTCCTCTTCGCTGTGCTTTTCCGTGAAAGCTATTTCGCCTGAGGCTTTTTTGCGCTCAAAGCCCTCACTCGCGAGGCGCGCAAGGTAAGCCTCGGGCGTTTCACCCGTTTCGGGCACGAAGCGAGGGAGATAGAGCTTATCAAACTCGAAATCGAAAGCGCACATATCCGCGATTTTTTGCGTGTTGGCACAGGCATCGGGGTAGGCGGCGAAAATGCGCTCCATTTCCGCCGTGCTTTTATAGTAGAATTCGTCTGTTTCAAAGCCGAACGGTCTGCCGTCGGAAACCTTGGAGTTTGTTTGTATGCACATAAGCACGGCTTGTGTATCGGAATCGGCACGGCGCAGATAGTGCACGTCGTTAGTGGCTACGAGAGGTATGCCTGTTTCGCCGTGCAGGGAAAGCAGAGCCTCGCAAACCTCCCTTTGCCCTTGCATGCCGTGGTCCTGCAGCTCGAGGTAGAAGTTGCCCTCGCCGAAAATTTTGTTAAGTTCAAGCGCGTAACTTTTCGCACGCTCGAAATCACCCGAAAGTATCATTTTCGGTATAAAGCCGGCGAGGCACGCGGAAAGGCACACGAGCCCCTCGCTGTGCGTGCGCAAAAGCTCCATATCCACGCGCGGCTTTGTGTAGAACCCCTCGGTATAGCCCTTTGAAACCATATAGCAAAGGTTTTTATATCCCGTTTCGTTTTTGCAGAGCAGCACAAGGTGGTAGCGCGCGCTTTCGTCGATCCTGTTTTTATCGAAGCGGGAAGCGGGCGCAACGTAGACTTCGCAGCCGATTATAGGCTTTACGCCCTCTTTTTTGCACGCCTTGTAGAAATCCACCGCGCCGAACATAGCGCCGTGGTCTGTTATGGCAACGGCGCTGTGCCCCATGGCGGCGGCAACCTTCGGTATTTCCGAAATGCGGCACGCGCCGTCCAGCAGGCTATATTCCGAATGTAGGTGCAGATGTACGAATGGCACGTTAATTACTCCTTTGAAAAGATTATTGTTTTTTCGCGTTTTCTTCCTCTCGGGAAGGAGGGGTATCGCTATGAAGCTCGTAAAATTTCATTATTTTTGCCAAGAGCTTGCTTACTTGCGATTTTGAAATAGGCGGCTGCATCATTTCGCCGAGCTCCTTTTGCGAAAGCTCGCAATTTTCCGCGCGTAGGGCGGCGAGCTCCTGCATCTGCGGCGGCATTTCTTCAAATTTGCCGTTTTTCTTAAGCTCTTCTATAGCTTCCTTTTGCGCTATTGCCACGCCCAAGGTCTTGCCGAGGTTGGCGACCTCGAAATTGGAGTGGCGGTTGGCTTGGTTGCGCATTTCTCGCAGGATCTGCTCGTTCATTATATCGAGCGCGGCTTTTGTGGCGCCGATGAACGTGAGAAAATCCTCTACCATGGCGCTTTCACGGTAGTAGATTATCTGGTTTGCTTTGCGCGCGGAGATCTTGGGCATGCCGATTTTTTCGGAAAGCAGAACAGCCGTATCCACGGCGAGGTCCGCGTGCGGTGTGGAAATTTCAAGATGATAATTATGCTCGGGCGAGTTTACGTAGCCTGCCGCGATAAACGCGCCGCGCACGTATGCCTTGGCGCATTTTTTGCAGGAGAAAAACGCCTTGTTTACCTTGTGTATGTTTTCGCGCCCGCCGTACAGCGCAAAAAGCTTTTCTATATCCTCTTTTTCTGTTATTTCCGTTTTGTAGGCGACGGTGCTTTTGTTTTCTTTAAACTCCGGCGTTGCCACCACGTCGGCGCAAACGAGCAAAAGGGAAGTGAATATATCGGAAACTTCGGGTGTTTCCGTTATGAATTTTACTCCGTTTTCGTCAAATGCCGTCGCGTAGGAAAGCATCGCGCGAAGCTGAGCCGAGGCGCAACAATCGTGCTCCGGAGGGAGAGAGGAAACAGAAGCTTTTGTATTGCCTGAAAAAGACATAATATACCCCTTTGTTTATTCTACATATATGATTTCCGTTTCTAGCATAACGCCGAATTTTTCGGAAACGACTTTTTTTACTTTTTCTATGAGTGCGAGCACGTCGCCGGAAGTGGCGCCGCCTGCGTTTACTATGAAGCCTGCATGCTTTTCCGAAACCTGTGCTCCGCCTATTTTGAAGCCTTTAAGCCCAGCATCCTCTATGTATTTGCCCGAAAAACCAACGGCAGGGCGCTTGAAAACGCTGCCTGCGCTGGGCATGGAAAGCGGCTGGCTCGCTTTGCGTTTTTCCGTGTATTCCTTCATTTTCGCTTCTATTTCCTCGGCAGAGCCTCTTTTCAGCGCAAAAAGCGAGGAAAGCACGAGAAGCTCGCCGTTTTCAAATATGCTTTTGCGGTATCCGAACTCATGCTCGCTCGCGGAAAGGGTGAGTATTTCGCCCGTGCACATATTGAGGCAGGTGCTTTCCACAAGAATGTGGGAAATTTCGCCGCCGTGTGCGCCCGCATTCATATATACAGCACCGCCCACGGTACCCGGTATGCCGAAAGCGAATTCCGCGCCCGAAAGCTCGTTTTTGAGCGCAAAATTGCAAAGAGAGGAAAGCTTTACGCCGCAGGAGGCGCGAATATATTCGCCCTCTGCCGAAAGCTCTTTTATTTGACCCGTGAAAATAACAAGCCCCGAAACCCCATCGGAAGAAAAGAGCACGTTGGAGGCGTTGCCGAAAACGCGCACGCGGACATCGCACGATGAAGCGAACGAAAGAATGCGGCAAAGCTCATCTGCCGTTTTTGGAAATGCGGCAAACTCTGCCTTGCCGCCGATTTTGAAGGTGCTGTGGTTTGCAAGCGGATATGCCGCGTATGCTTCGCATATGCTTTTTAATTTATCGAAAAAAGTGTTATTACCAAACATAGAAAACTCCAAAAAGAATATTTGCGGGTGTTACGGTTATATAGTATATATTTTAACATAAATATTATGATTTGTCATTGATTTTGGGCGAAAAATATAAAAATATTTGCGCTCTTGCGTTTTTTTATTTTAGGCCGGGAAGAGAGGGAAAAAACTTTGTTTCGTTTCGCTGCAAGAGAGATTTATTTTGCAAAATTATAGACAAAATATTGCCGTGTGTGCTTGAAATTATCATATAAATAATATATAATGATATTGTATATTGGGATAATGTATGAAAAAACGACGAATGGAGGAGTACAACTTATGAAAACAGGAAAATCCGATGTTGCGGCATATCTTTATTGCCAAGGCACAAACACGTATTCATACGATTATTTGGGCGTTCACGTTTCCCGTGAAGGCGACATTTATAAATATGTTTTCCGCGTTTGGGCACCAAATGCATACAATGTGTTTGTCTGCGGAGATTTCAACGGCTGGAGCGATTCTTTGCCGATGGAAAAGGATGCGGATTCCGGTATATGGGAAACCGAAATAATAAGCTATGAATGCCTGGAAGGTTGCCGATATAAATATAAAATAGTCGGCAAAAACGGCACTCATATGAAGGCAGACCCATATGCTTTCTACTCTGAAACGCTTAAAAATACGGCTTCTGTTATATACGATATAAAAAAGCACGAATGGCACGATGAAATTTGGCGTGAAAATGCCGAAAAGCGCTTTACGAAAAACAGAGGCAGATTTTGCTCTGCCCCCGTTAATATCTACGAGATGCACCTTGCCTCTTGGAAAACGCGCGGCGGCAAAACCAACGTAGACGGCGATGCTTACCTTAATTACCGCGAAATAGCAGACGAGCTGGCACCGTATCTTTCCGATATGGGCTATACGCACGTGGAGCTTATGCCGGTCATGGAGCACCCGTTCGACGGTTCCTGGGGCTACCAGGTTTGCGGCTACTATTCGCCGACATCGCGCTACGGCACACCTGCGGACTTTGTCTACTTTGTAGACAAGCTGCACGCGCACGGTATAGGCGTTATTTTAGACTGGGTGCCCGCGCACTTCCCCAAGGACGAACACGGTCTTTACGAATTCGACGGCGACCTGCTATACGAATACAAGGGTAAGGACAGAATGGAGCATAAGGGCTGGGGCACGCGCTGCTTCGACGTTGGCTATCCTGCGGTGCAATCCTTCCTTGTTTCCAATGCGCTTTTCTGGCTTCGCGAATATCACGTAGACGGCCTGCGCGTAGACGCTGTGGCGGCTATGCTCTACCTTGATTTCGACAAGGACCCCGGCGAGTGGATACCGAACGAATACGGCGACAACAAGAATTTGGAGGCGATAGCGTTTTTCCAGAAGCTCAATAAAGCTGTGTTTGCGGAATTCCCCTATACGTTTATGATAGCAGAGGAATCTGCCGATTGGAACAAGATAACAAAGCCTGTTCACGAGGGTGGGCTGGGATTTAACTTCAAATGGAATATGGGCTGGGCAAACGACGTATACGAATACGTTCAGATAGACCCGTTTTTCCGCAAGGGAAGCCACACGAAGCTTACTTTCCCTATGATGTACGCTTTTACGGAAAACTATATATTGCCTGTTTCGCACGACGAGGTCGTTCACGGTAAAAAATCGTTGCTCGACAAAATGTACGGCGAATATGATGAAAAATTCCCCGCAATGCGCGCGTTTTTGGCGTATATGATGACATTCCCGGGCAAAAAAATGATGTTTATGGGCACAGAATATGCTCCGTTCCGTGAATGGGACTATGAAAACCAGCTGGAATGGTTTATGCTTGATTACGAAAAGCACGCAAAAATGAAGCAATACGTAAAAGAGCTCAACCTGCTATACAAACGCTCGCCCGAGCTTTGGGAAATAGACGATTCGTGGGAAGGTTTCAAATGGATAGAGGCAAACCAAGAGGAGCTTAATGTTATTTCGTACAGACGAATAGACACAAAAGGAAACGAGCTTATAGTCGTTATAAACTTTTCTCCCGAAAAAAGGGAAGAGTACACGGTGCGTGTGCCAAGACGCGGCGTGTATGAAGAAATATTTACCTCCGATAACCCCCGCTACGGCGGAGGCGGCGTGAGAAACGGCGTTTTTAAAGCTAAAAACGTAAAAATTGAAAATGATTTCTCGGCAGAGCTTAAAATAACCTTGCCGGCATACGGTGCGGTTGTTTTTAAGCGCAGACCGGAACTCACTATAGACAGTAATTTGATTCGGCACAGATAAATTTTGCAAAAAATAGCAAACGAAAATATGAAAGCGAGGAAAATTATTTATGTACAGAAAAAAAGAATGTATCGCAATGCTTTTGGCGGGCGGACAGGGCAGCCGACTTTATGCTTTGACAGAAAAAACGGCAAAACCTGCCGTGCCCTTTGGCGGTAAATACAGAATTATAGACTTCCCGATGTCTAACTGCGTAAACTCCGGTATAGACACGGTAGGCGTGCTTACCCAATATCAGCCCCTCGTGCTAAATGAATACATAGGCAACGGCGAGCCATGGGACCTTGACCGCACACGCGGCGGTGTTATGGTATTGCCCCCTTACCAAGGAAAATCCTCTTCCGATTGGTATCGCGGCACGGCAAACGCCATTTACCAGAACATCAATTTTATAGAGCGTTACTCCCCCGAATATACGCTTATCCTTTCGGGCGACCATATCTATAAAATGGACTACAACAAGATGCTCAAAGCCCATAAGCAGAACGGCGCGGACTGCACTATAGCGGTTCTCAAGGTTCCTATGGAAGAGGCATCCCGTTTCGGTATACTTAACACGAACGAGGACGGCAGCATCTATGAATTTGAAGAAAAGCCGAAAAAACCGAAGAGCAACAATGCTTCCATGGGCATCTACATCTTCAACACAAAAGCACTTATAGAGTACCTCAAAGCCGATGAAGCGGACGAAAGCTCCAGCAACGACTTCGGAAAAAATATAATTCCCGCAATGCTGGCAGACGGTAAAAAAATGTACGCTTACCTCTTTGAAGGCTACTGGAAAGACGTTGGTACGATAGAGAGCCTTTGGGAAGCAAACATGGATCTGCTTGGCAGAAACCCTGCCTTCAACCTCTACGACAAGCGCTGGCGCATTTTCTACCGCAACAATGCAGAGCCGCCGCATAAGATAGGCTCGATGGGCAAGGTTGTGAATTCCATGCTCACAGAGGGCTGTGTAGTTAACGGCGAGGTTGTAAACTCCGTGCTTTCCAACAGCGTAAAAGTGGAAGAGGGCGCGTGTGTTAAGGACTGTGTGATCTTCGGCAACGTTACAATTAAAAAGGGCGCGAAAGTAGAATATGCTATTATAGACCACGATTGTGTTATAGAAGAAAATGCTACAGTGGGCGCAAGCCGCGAAGCGGGCAACAAAATAGCTGTGCTCGGTGCAGGCTACGTGGTAGAAGCGGGCGCTACGGTTGAACCCGGCGCTATGTGCGAAGCGAAGAAATAAGGAGGAGAACGTAATATGTCAGCAATAGGTATAATTTTTTCCAATATTCACGATAGAAGCGTTTCCGAGCTCACCAGAGTTCGCACGATGGCTTCCATCCCTTACGGATGCAGATACAGACTTATAGACTTTGCGCTTTCCAATATGGTTAACGCCGGTATAAGCACTATAGACGTTATCACACACTACAATTACCAATCGCTTATGGACCATATCGGTACGGGTAAGGACTGGGATATGGCGCGCAGAAGCGGCGGTATTAAAATTTTGCCCCCATATATTTCCGCGTTCGCAAATAACCAAAACGAGCTTTATCACACGCGCCTGGAAGCGCTGAAGAGCATAAACCACTTCATCGCTGGTATGACGGAAGATTACGTCGTAATGGCAGACTGCGACGTTATCTGCAACATAGATTTGAGCGATATGATAAATGCCCATATCGAAAGCGGTGCGGAAATGACGTTCGCCGTTCAGAAAAAGACTCTTACAAAAGAAGTAGCCAGAAGAAATACGCTTATGAAAGCCGATGAAACGGGCAGAATTATAGATATTTCCGCAAAACCCAACAATTTTGATGGCGAAGCGGATATGTGCCTTAATATCATCGTTGCGAGCAGAAGATACCTTCAGCAGATGGTGCTCGATGCTATTGCACACGACTACAAGAGCCTTACGAAAGATATTCTTATCAAAACTCTCGACAGACGTATCTATAAGATTTACAGATACGAAGGCTATTCCGCAGAAATTTCCTCTCTCGAAGAATATTATGCACACAGTATGGCACTGCTTGCAGACCCAGATAAATACGATTCTCTCTTTAACATAGAGGAACGCCCCATCTTTACAAAGGTACGCAACTCTCCCCCTACATACTACAGCGAAACTTCCGATGTGAAAAACTCGCTTATCGCAGACGGCTGCATTATCGACGGTACGGTTGAAAACTGCATTCTATTCCGCGGTGTGCGCGTAGGAAAGGGCGCTGTTGTTAAAAACTCTATCCTTTTCCAGGATACATTCGTTGGCGACAACGTTTCTCTCAACTGCGTGATTTCCGACAAAAACGTTGTAATTCACGAGGGTATAACGCTTTCCGGCGCACCCACTCTTCCTTTCTACCTTGAGAAGAGAAAAATGATTTAATTTTTGCAGGAGGTGTATAATAATTATGAAGAAAATACTTTTTGCAGGCTCCGAGGCTATGCCTTTCGGTGCCACGGGCGGTCTTGGCGACGTACTCGGCGCGCTTCCCCCTGCGCTTGCCGCTGTTCACCCCGATTGGGATATAAGAGTGGTTATGCCCCTTTACGCACAGGTTGGCGAAGAGTGGCGCGCAAAAATGACTCTCGAAAAGAGCATAAGAGTAACGCTTGCTTGGCGCGAGCAGTACTGCGGTATCTTTTCGCTTGACCATAAGGGCGTGAAATATTATTTTATAGATAACGAATACTATTTTAAGCGCACTGCACTCTATGGATTCTTTGACGACGCGGAAAGATTTGCATTTTTCTCCCGTGCGGTGCTCGACCTTATGGACGTTATGGATTTCTTCCCCGATGTGCTCCACGCGAACGATTGGCAGACAGCCCTTTCCGTTATCGTGCTCAAGGAAGAACGCGCACACCTGCCCGGATACAAAGACGTTAAAGCTGTTTACACCATCCACAATATAGATTACCAGGGCGTTTACAGCCTGGATATATTAAACGACGTATTCGGTATGGATGAAGAAAAGGCTTCCATAGTTGAATACAGCGGCGCGCTCAACCTTACAAAAGGTGCTATAGTTTGCGCTGATTTCGTTACAACCGTAAGCCCACAGTATTCCAAAGAAATTCAAACGGAATTTTTCTCCCACGGCTTGCACCATATTATAAACCAGTACAGCTTCAAGATAGGCGGTATTATAAACGGTATCGACGAGGCTGCATACGACCCGAGAATGGACGCGGATATTCCCGCTACGTTCTCTGCAGAGGCGCTCGAGGGCAAAAAAGCCGACAAAGAAGCGCTCCAGCGCGAATTCGGCTTGGAGCTCCGCCCCGACGTACCTGTTATTGCAATGGTTTCGCGCCTTGCAGAGCACAAGGGCATTGACCTCGTTTGTGCTATTGCAGACGAACTTATGAACGACGACGTTCAGTTTGTGCTTCTCGGCACGGGCGACGCAGGCTTTGAAGCGTTCTTTGAAGAATTCGGTGCGCGCCACCCGGGCAAAGCGGGCATACGCCTTGCCTATAACCGCAAGCTTTCCAAGCTCATTTATGCCGGTGCGGATATGTTCCTGATGCCTTCCAAATCGGAGGCGTGCGGCCTTGCGCAGATGATAGCTTCCCGCTACGGTACTGTGCCGATAGTTCGCGAAACCGGCGGTCTTTACGACACGATAAAGCCCTATTCTTGGGACAGAAGCGGTAACGGCTTCACTTTTGCCGCATATAATGCATATGATATGCTTTATGTTATAAGAGAGGCAGAGGGCGTTTACCGTGACAAGGAAAATTGGGAAAACCTTGTCGCTAAAATTATGAAAATAGACTTTTCGTGGAATACCTCCGCAGGTAAATATGCGGCGCTCTACGAAAGGGTTTCCCGGAGCTGATAAACCCAGATATTTTTAGTTCGGCTCCTCAAAAGCAACAAATTCGGAGGACAAAATGGTAGATACAACCAAACAGCAGAAAATAAAGGAAGCTCTGGAAAATAAGCTTTCACGTTACTTCGGCGTGGCGGCAGACGACGCTTCCAAAGAACAGGTTTACAAAGCGGTAATACTTACTGTTAAGGATATGCTCACAAGCGGCAGAAGCGCTTACCGCAAAGCAATGAAAAATGATAAAGCAAAGCGTGTTTATTACCTTTGCATGGAGTTCCTGATAGGACCTTCGCTCCGCAACAACCTGCGCAACCTCGGCGTTGCGGAAGAGTATGCGGAGGTGCTCGGCGCTATGGGCTACGACATCAACGAAATATACACGATGGACCGCGACCCGGGGCTCGGCAACGGCGGCCTCGGCAGACTCGCGGCGTGCTTTATGGACTCTCTTACAACGCTCGATTACCCTGCAACGGGCTTCTCCCTTTGCTATGAATACGGTCTTTTCAAGCAGAAGATCATAGATGGCGATCAGGTTGAAATGCCCGACGTATGGATGCCCTCGGGCGAGGGCTGGCTCGTGCCCAGAACGGACAAAACTTTTGCGGTTCGCTTCGGCGGCAAGCTTTCCGAAAGATGGGAAGACGACCACCTCAATATCGTTCACACAGACTACGACGAGGTTCAAGCTGTGCCTTACGATATGATGATATCCGGCTACGACAGCTTTGCTGTCAATAACCTCCGTCTCTGGAAGGCACACGATATCACAAACTTTAATATGAAGTTGTTTACACAGGGCCAGTATATGCAGGCTGTTAAACAGAATACAGACGCGGAAACGATAACAAAAGTTCTTTATCCTTCCGACGACCATATGGAAGGTAAGATCCTTCGCCTCAACCAGCAGTATTTCCTTGTTTCCGCTTCTCTTCAGAATATCATTGCGGACCACCTTGCTGTTTACGGTAATCTTTCCAATTTTGCAGAGAAGAACTCTATCCATATAAACGATACACACCCTGCGCTCTGCATTCCCGAGCTTATGAGAATTTTTATGGACACTTACTCCTTCTCTTGGGAAAGCGCTTGGGATATTGTTACAAACACTGTTTCCTATACGAACCACACCGTGCTTCCCGAAGCGCTTGAATGCTGGAACGAGGACCTCTTCCGCTTGCGCTTGCCGAGAATCCACCAGATCGTTTGCGAAATAAACCGCCGCTTCTGCGCGGACCTTTGGAACCTCTACCCCGGCGACTGGGACAGAATTTCCCGCATGTCTATTATCGCAAACGGCAGTGTGAGAATGGCGAACCTTTCCGTTGTGGGCTCACACACGACAAACGGTGTTTCTGCGCTCCACAGCGAAATTCTTAAGCAGACAGTCTTCCACGACTTCTACAAGATGACACCCGATAAATTTACAAACGTTACAAACGGTATTGCTCACCGCCGCTGGCTCTGCTTCTCTAACCCCGAGCTTGCAAAGCTTCTCGACGAAACGATAGGCGCGGATTACCGCAAAAATCCGCAGGCGCTTTCTGCTTTTGCGAAATATGTAAGCGATGCACAGGTTATCGACGAGCTCCGCGCAATAAAGCACCACAACAAAGAAAGATTTGCGCAGAAATACCGTAGCGTAACAGGCGGCGCTATCGATACGCACGCTATTTTCGACGTTCAAGTTAAGCGTATGCACGAATATAAGCGTCAGCTTCTCAACGTGCTCAAGATCGTTTCACTCTACGACGAACTTCTTGCAAACCCCGACCTCGATATTAAGCCCCAGACGTTTATTTTCGGCGGTAAAGCCGCACCCGGCTATTACTTCGCAAAAGAGATAATCAAGCTTATCTGGTGCCTCGGCAAGGATATAGAAAAGCATCCGAAAATACGCGAAAAGCTCCGCGTTATCTACCTGGAGGATTACAACGTAAGCACGGCAGAGATCCTTATGCCCGCGACGGACATTTCCGAACAGATCTCGCTGGCAGGCAAGGAAGCCTCCGGTACGGGCTGTATGAAGTTTATGATAAACGGTGCGCTCACGCTCGGCACGCTCGACGGCGCTAACGTTGAAATGGCAGAGGCTGTGGGCAGAGATAATATCTACATCTTCGGCCTCACGGCGGAGGAAGTAGACGACCTCTGGAAGCGCGGCTACAACTCCATGCTCTATTACAAAACAAACACAAGGCTCAAGGCGACGATCGACCGCATTGCCAAGGGCTTTAACGGCGAAGACTTTACAAACATTGTAAACTACTTCCTCGGCAACGGCAGAATTGCAGACCCGTATATGTGCCTTGCAGACTTTGAATCTTACGTTAAAACAGCTCAGACAGCGGTGGACGATTATTCCGACAGAGAAACGTGGACAAAACGCTCGCTTCTCAATATCGCCGCTGCTGGCAGATTTGCTTCCGACAGAAGCATTGGCGAATATGCCGAAAACATTTGGAACCTTAAACCGGTAAAGGAATGACTTTATTATGGCGAGCTTTATAAAAGGCAATAAGATTTGGAACAGGATAGAAAAAAAGCTGCTTGTTTCGGGAGAAACGGCAAAAGAAACGGGACTTTGCGGCGCATTTACGCTCGATGCCACCGTGCGCTTTGTGCTCGATATGAAAATTTCCGCTGTGCGCGCAAAAATGATAGTTTTTTCAGACGCCGACGGGAAGAAAAAAGAATTTGAAATGAGCAAAGACTGTGACGGGAACTTTTTTCTTGAGATTCCGATGAACAGAATTTCAAAAAAAAGCGGGTTGTTCTTTTATGAATACTTGCTTAAAAATGCGCACGGCGAATTTTTCGTCGTGCGCGACAATGCGGATTTTTCGGAAAAGATCATAGATAAGGAACCGCAAGAAGACGAGCGCTTCCAGCTACTTATTTATGAAAAAAGGGAAAAATACCCCGAATTTTTCCGTGGGGGTATAGCTTACCAGATATTCCCGGATAGGTTTTTTCGCGGTGGGCACGAGGAAGTGAAATCGGATGCGGTGATAAACCACGATTGGTACCACGGCACGCCCGTATACTTCCGCCCGGGCGACAAAAACTTTAAAAACAACGTGTTCTTCGGCGGCGACCTGCCCGGTGTGGAAAAGAAGCTGAAATACATCGCTTCTCTCGGTGTTACGGCTATCTACTTAAATCCGATATTTCTATCTTCTTCCACCCACAAATACGACACGGCAGATTATATGCAGGTCGACCCTATGTTCGGCGGCGACGAGGCACTTGCTTCGCTTATAAAAGCCGCAAAAAAATATAATATTTCGATAATACTCGACGGCGTGTTTAACCACACGGGCGACGACAGCGTTTACTTCAATAAATACGGCAAATACGATAGCGTCGGTGCATACCAATCGAAGGATTCGCCATATGCGGAGTGGTACAACTTCACAGAATTCCCGGACGAATACGAATCTTGGTGGGGCTTTAAGAATTTGCCGCGTGTTATGAGCGATACTCCCTCCTATAAGAAATTTATTTTCGGTAAGGACGGCGTTATCCGCAAATATTTGCGCGCAGGCGTTTGCGGCTGGCGACTCGATGTGGCAGATGAGCTTTCCGACAAGTTTTTAGAGGAGCTTTCTGCAGCAGCGCAAGCAGAAAGGGCAGATGCACTTATTATAGGCGAGGTTTGGGAGGATGCTTCCAACAAGGTTTCCTATGGCAAGCGACGCGCGTATTTTAGCGGCAAAGAGCTTGATTCTGTAATGAACTACCCTATGCGCGAGGCTATTATAGCTTACGTTCGCCACGGCGACATGTGGAAGTTTATGCGCACGGCAAATTCGCTATACTACAACTATCCGCGAGAAATGACACATCAGCTTCTCAATTTGCTGGGCACGCACGACACGGTGCGAGCGATAACCATGCTTGCAGGTGCTTCCAGCGAGGGGCTTTCTTCTGATATGCAGGCGACGAAGCGAATGACGGCAGAAGAATACAAAATGGGTGTGAAGCGTTTGAAGCTGGCGTACTTTATTTTGGCGACAATACCGGGCGTGCCATGCATCTACTACGGCGATGAAATAGGCATGGAGGGCGAAAAAGACCCGTTTAACCGCATGCCGTACCCGTGGGGGCAAGAAAACCACGAGCTTCTGCGCTATTTCCGCAAGGTCGGCAGAATGAGAAGGAGAGAGAGCGAATTTTTTGCCGATGCTGAATTTGAGATAATGTATATAGACCGTTCTATTCTCGTTTTCGAGCGTAGAAAGGGCGAGGAAACGTTAGCGGTGGTAGTGAACCGTTCCAAGGATACGTTTGTGTTCAGCGCGGACGATGAAGTGAACGAAATTTTCTACCAGCACGTAGGCACGGAATTTGAAATAGAAAGCATGCGCGCGCATTGCTTTAAAATGCACGATAAAACGAAATACGGCGTTTTACCCAAGCTTAAAGACGGCAAAAAATGAAAAATACAGCTTTAATTTGCTTGCTTTTGGCATTTTGCTTGTGTTTTTGCTCCTGTATGCAGGCAGATATTGTAATCGATGCGGAGCAGAGCAGGGCAGAGAATGCATTTCCGCCGCAGGGCACTGTGGCGGTGACGGTAAATCTTTCTTCGGGCAGGTTTCACACAGATAGCTCCTGCAGGCACGCCGTAAATATAAAAGAAGAAAACAAAAAAATTATTTTTTACCGCAACGCGGCAGAGGCTTTGCTCGATGGTTTTAAGCCCTGTTCTGTGTGCGCGGAAGAATACAAAACAGCGGAGGAAAAAAATGATTAAATTTGAAACTGCGTTGGCAGACAAGACGTTACAGATTTCTGTATATGCGGAAAATATCGTTCGCATAAGATTGAGCGAAAATTTCGAGCCCACTCTTTTCGAAAGATACAATATATACAGAAAACCCGATGGAACAGGCGAAGCACTTATAAACGGTGTTCGCACAGGCAAGCTTTCTGTTGAATACAGAGATGGAAAAGTTTATTTTTCCTCCGATAAATTCACAAGAAGCATAGACCTCGATAATTCCAAGGTGGCTGAAGTTAAGGCGTACATGAACGAGCGCCTCAACGGTTTCCACGATGAGCACGTTGTTATCATCGGTTCCGAAGACGAAGAGCAGCTCGAACAGAAAACACAGGAATTCCAGCTTGACCCTAAATATATTACGGTTAATACGGAAAATGATATTTTCTACGGTCTTGGCGAAAGCAACACAGACAGGCTTATACTCAACGGCAAAACCTATCGCGAGCGCGTGGTATACCAGAAATATGAAATTCCGATACCTTACCTTATGACCCCCTCGGGTTACGGTATTCTTGCAAACACATCCTTCTGGCACGGCATCGACGTTTGCGAAAGAAAGAACGACGAAATAGTTTGGTATCTCCCACAGGGCGATATAGACTTTATGATTTTTGCTGGCGACAGCCTCCGTGCGCTCCTTGAACGCTACACTTACGTTGTAGGCAGACCCGCGCTCCTTCCTAAATGGGCATATGGCCTTACATTTATCGAGCTTTGCCAGGCAACACAGTTCGACGTTATGAACGATGCAGAGCGTTTCCGCACACACGGCATACCCTGCAGTGCGATAAGCCTTGAGCCCGGTTGGACTGTAAGAAGATACGATTTTTCTACAGCGAAAGAATGGAACAGAGATAGATACTACGTTAACGATTGGGCGCGCGGCGACAAACCCAACCCCAGCTTCTTCTCCTCTGCGCTCAAACGCACAGGCTTCCGCCTCCACGCTTGGATGTGCTGCCAGTTCGATTTCACAGCTAATGAGGAAAGACTTGTGGGCAACACAGATTGCGCACCCGAAATTCCTGCATTCTTTGACCACCTCAAGCAGTTCTGCAACGACGGTATAGACTCCTACAAGGTTGACCCTTGCCGTATGGTAGATACTTCCGACGAAACAAAGGTTTATGCAAACGGCAGAGGGGAAGCGGAAATGCACAGCTTGCTTCAGACACTTGTTGTTAAGGAAATGTACTACGGCGCGAAAAACCACCGCGGCAACGTTCGCCCCATGCACCACTATTGCGGCGGCTTTACAGGTACGGGCGCATTCACCGCTACAAACACGGGTGACACAGGCGGCGGTCTTAACACACTTGCGTGGACGCTTAACTGCGGTCTTTCCGGTATTTCCAATATCACTTGCGATATGAATATCTTCGATACGGCAGGTATTCACTACGCGTTCTTCACGGGCTGGTGCCAGCTCAACTCTTGGGCAGGCTTCGAGCACCCTTGGTGGGCAGGCGAGAAGCACTATAACTTCTTCAAGTTCTACGATAAGATGCGTTATGCTCTTATGCCTTACATCTATTCCCACTCTATCGAAGCAAATATGACGGGTACACCTATCTGCCGTGCTTTGCCGCTTATATTCGACGATGAGCTTGCAAGCAACGCGATTTGCGAATATATGTTTGGCGACAACCTGCTCGTTGGCGCGTTTACGAACAAAATTTATTTGCCGCAGGGCAACATTTGGTACGATGCGTGGACAGGCAAGGTTTACGAAGGCGGCCAGGAAATTACGGTTGATGTTCCCGAAAACCGAGGCGGTCCGCTCTTTATTCGCGGCGGCGCTATTATACCCACAGAAGAGCCCAAGCAGTATGAAGACGACGTTAACACGGCAAATATCATACTCAACCTCTACCCGTTCGGCAAGAGCGAATATACGCTTTATGAAGATGACGGCGTAACGTTTGATTACCAGAGCGGCGAACGCGCTTCCACAAAGTTCACAATGTGCGAAGAGGGCGAAGGATGCAAGATCACGATAGGCGAAAGAGAAGGCACATTCAAGGGTATGACCGAGGCAAGAACTTACACGGCTAACGTAAAACTCGAAAAAGCTCCCGCATCAGTGAAAGTAGACGGCAGACCTGCAGGCTTTGTATACGAAGATGGTTTTGCAAAATTCAATATCGGCGCAGGCAAAGATGTTGAAATCGTTTACGGTTGGTAATTGCTCTTATATATAATATATGGAAGAAAAACCTCGTTGCATGAGCAACGAGGTTTTTTATGATTGTTATGACAATGAAGCTTTCTTTAAATGAAATATTTTACCTTATGGCAAAATATTAAATAATGTGCGCGGCACATTGTGAAATATTCGGTTTACACAGAATATGAAATGAAATTTGCCATGTTCATATAAGCGAATATTTCACATTTGCGAAGCAAATATTTCATAGCAAAGCTATTCCGCTTGCTCGCAAGGCAAATTTTATTGAAAAAAGCACGCTAAAAGCGTGCTTTTTCTGGCCCGCCCTGCGGGGGTCGAACCCGCAACCGTCAGAATCGGAATCTGATACTCTATCCTATTGAGCTAAAGGCGGATATTGGGGAGGAGCGAGCCTCCCGCGCTTTTTGCAAAGTTCTTTTAAGAAAGCGATAAAGCTTCTTTTACTGCTTTTGCGAGCTGGTCGGGGCAGGAAGTGCCTCTGCCGCGGCAGTCTGTGCCTTCAAGGCGTTTTACAAGGTCGCTTGCGTCCATACCTTCTGCAAGAGCTGCGAGCCCCTGTGTGTTTCCGTGACAACCGCCTTCAAAGCGAACATTGTGCATTTTGCCGTCTTCGATTTCAAAGGAGATGCTTCTGGAGCATACGCCACGCGTTTTGTAAGTAAATTTTTCGGACATTTAATTCACCTCTTGACAAATTTTTGTTTTTGCTGTATAATTTCAAATTGTTGTGAGTAAAAAAACAATGTTTTTTACAATGTCTGTGTGCATGAGAATATAATATCACATAATTGGCCTGAAGAAAAGCCTTTTTTGTCGATAAAATTCATTTTTGTACATATTTCACAAAGAAAACGATGAAAAATCTTTAATTTTCTACATATTTTTTGTAAAAAACTATTGCATTTTTTGCGCAAACATTGTATAATAGTTATGCTTGATGTGCGATGACGCGGGAGGTTGCTGCGAAAGCAGGTTATTTCCGCTGAGTATGTCCGAAACAATTCGGGCGAGAACATTTTAGAACACTTTGCAAAACTTCCGGATATTGCACCGCGTGCGGTGTCAATCCGATTAAGGAAGCGAGCGTATTTACCACCGGAACCCCTTTAGGAAAAGAATCCCCTTTAGCTCTCCGGTTTTTAATATGGCTGAGGTGGAAACACCCGGCTGAGTGTTACGAAAATTCTTCGGTCGCCGCAACAAAATATTTAAGGAGGCAAAATCAAGTGGCAGCTAGTGAAAAAATCAGAATCAAACTGAAAAGCTACGACAGCGCTCTTATCGATGCAGCAGCAGAAAAATTCGTTGATGCAGCAAAAAGAAACGGCGCAACAGTATCCGGTCCTATCCCGCTTCCCACAGACAGAGAAGTAATCACAATTCTCCGTGCTGTTCATAAGTACAAAGATAGCCGTGAACAGTTTGAAATGAAAACTCACAAGAGACTTATCGACGTTATCAAACCGTCCCAGAAGACAGTTGAAGCGCTTTCCAGTCTCGAACTTCCGGCCGGAGTTGAAGTAGAAATCAAACTTTAATTAAATATATTTGATTTCGCAACTGCACGGAACAACAGAGAGGAGCCTAACTTTCTGTTCGGAGGTGCAGCGGTTGGTCAAGTCGAACCACTCAAAGAAGTTCGACCAATAACTAATACAGGAGGAAAAAACAATGAAAAAAGGTATCATAGGCAAGAAGATCGGTATGACACAGGTTTTCGATGAAAACGGCAACGTTATCCCGGTTACAGTGATCGAAGCAGGTCCTTGCGTTGTAGCTCAGAAGAAACCTGTTGAAAAAGACGGTTACTCCAGCGTACAGCTCGGCTTTGAAGACATCGCTGACAAGAAGCTTAACAAAGCTGAAAAAGGCCACTTCGCAAAAGCAGGCGTGGCAACAAAGAAACATCTCAAAGAGTTCAAACTCGATGATGCGGCAACAATGAATGTAGGCGACGTTGTTACGGCAGACACATTCGTAGCAGGCGACAGAGTTGATATCACAGGTATCACAAAAGGCCACGGCTACTGCGGCGTTATCAAAAGATGGAACGGTGCTATTCTCAGAATGACACACGGTGGCGGTCCTGTTCATCGTCACATCGGTTCTGTTGGTGCAAACTCTACACCTTCCAGAATCTACAAAAACAAAAAAATGCCCGGCCAGTACGGCCACGAAACATCCACGGTTCTTAACCTCGATGTAGTTCGCGTAGATGCAGAAAAAAATCTTATCGCTGTTAAAGGTGCCGTTCCCGGTGCTAAAGGCGGTATAGTGTTCATTAGAAACACTGTTAAAGCTTAAGAAGGAGGATATAGACTATGCCTAATGTAAAAGTTTTGAATATGGCAGGTGCTGAAGTTGGCGAAATCGCTCTTAACGATGCTGTTTTTGCAGTAGAAGTTAGCAAAGCTGTTCTTCACTCTGCTGTCAGAGCGTACCTTCTTAATCAGAGACAGGGTACACAGTCCACACTTACAAGAAGCGAAGTTTCCGGCGGCGGTAAGAAACCCTGGAGACAGAAGGGCACAGGCCGTGCACGCCAGGGCTCTACACGTTCTCCTCAGTGGACACACGGTGGTATCGCTCTCGGTCCGAAACCCAGAGATTACCACGTTGACCTTAACAAAAAGGTTAAAAGACTTGCTCTTCTCGGAGCACTTTCCGATAAGGTTGCTGAAAGCGCATTCGTTGTAATCGACACTATCACAGCTACGGAATACAAAACAAGAGTTATGGCTGATATGCTCAAGGCTGTTAACGCTGGCAAAAAAGCACTCGTTGTTTTCGCTGAAAAGAACGAAATGGCTGTTGCAAGCTGCAAAAACATCCCTGGTGTAAAAACAGCTTACACAAACACTCTTAACGTATACGACATTCTCAACTGCGACACAGTAGTTATCGAGAAAGCCGCTACAGAAAAAATCACGGAGGTTTATGCGTAATGAGATTTGCACACGATATTATAATCAGACCTGTTATTACAGAAGCAAGCCTTGCAGCTACACAGAACCTCAGATATACATTTGAAGTTCTTCCCGATGCTACAAAATCTGAAATTGCAACAGCAGTTGAAGAGGTTTTCGGTGTTGAAGTTGCTGATGTAAACACAATCAATATGAAGAGAAAACCCAAAACTCTCGGTGTACACTCCGGCTACACAAAGTCTTGGAAAAAAGCTATCGTTACTCTTAAGGCCGGTTCCAAATCCATCGAGTTCTTTGATGGTATGATTTGATGAGGAGGAGTAAGAAAAATGGCTACTATAAAGTATAAACCTACTACTCCCGCCAGACGTAACATGTCCGTTCCGGACTTCGCTGAAATCACTAAGTTCACTCCTGAAAAGAGCCTTATTGAAACAAAGAAGAAACACGCCGGCAGAAACAGCTACGGCAAAATCACGGTTCGTCATCACGGCGGCGGCAACAAACAGAAATACAGAAAGATCGACTTCGTTCGTCCTTTCAACGATGGCGCTGAAACAGTTATCGGTATCGAATACGACCCCAACCGTACAGCATACATCGCACTCGTTCAGAATGAAGCTGGCGAGAAAAAATATACAATCGCTCCCGTAGGCCTCACAGATAACGACGTTATCTACTCCGGCGAGCACGCCGACATCAAACCCGGCAACACACTTCCTATCTCCGCTATTCCCGTAGGTACATTCATCTACAACATCGAACTTTACCCCGGTAAAGGCGCACAGCTCGTTCGCTCTGCAGGTGTTGCAGCACAGCTTATGGCTAAAGAAAACGGCGAAGCACAGGTAAGACTTCCTTCCGGCGAAGTTAGAATCATCAGACTCGATTGCCACGCTACAATCGGTCAGGTTTCCAATATCGACCACGAAAACGTTAAGATCGGTAAAGCCGGTAAAGTACGTCACCGCGGTATCCGTCCTACAGTTCGCGGTTCTGTAATGAACCCCTGCGATCACCCTCACGGTGGTGGTGAAGGACGCGCACCTATCGGTCGTTCCGGTCCTGTAACTCCTTGGGGTAAACCCGCTCTTGGTTACAAGACAAGAAACAAGAAGTCCAAAACTGAAAAGTTCATCGTAAGACACAGAAACGGTAAATAATAGAAGGAGGCATATATAAAATGAGCAGAAGCCTTAAAAAAGGACCTTTCGTTGAAGAAAAACTCTTCGCAAGAGTTGAAGCTATGAACGCAAAGGGCGAAAAGAAGGTAGTTAAAACATGGTCCCGTGCTTCCGTAATATTCCCCGAATTCGTTGGTCACACGATTGCGGTTCACGACGGCAGAAAACACGTTCCGGTATATGTAACTGAAGAAATGGTTGGTCACAAACTCGGTGAGTTTGCTCCCACAAGAACATTCAAAGGTCACGCCGGTTCCAAAACATCCAATAACGGTAAATAATCTCGCACCAAAGCGAAGGGAGGCAATTTATAATGGAATCCAGAGCATATCTTAAATATGCCAGAATATCCCCGCGCAAAGTACAGATAGTGCTTGACCTTATTAGAGGTAAGGATGCGGGAACAGCAATGTCAATTCTTAAAAACACTCCTAAATCTGCGAGTGAGTATCTTATAAAGCTTTTGAACAGCGCTATCGCAAACGCTGACCACAACTTCCACATGGACGTTAACAAGCTTTATGTAAGCGAATGCTTCGTTTGCCCCGGCCCCACTCTCAAGAGAATAATGCCCAGAGCAAAAGGCAGTGCAGATAGAATCCTTAAGAGAACAAGCCACGTAACACTCGTTCTCAAAGAAAAAGAAGCTTAAAGAAGGAGGTAAGTTAAGATGGGTCAGAAAGTTAATCCCCACGGTCTCCGTGTTGGCGTAATTAAAGATTGGGATTCGAGATGGTTCGCTAAAGACGAAGTTTTCGGCGACACACTCGTATCCGACTACAAAATCAGAAAATATCTCAAAGAAAACCTCAAGCTTGCCGGTGTTCCGAAAATCGAAATCGAACGTAACAATGCGGGCGTTAAAGTCCTCATCCACTGCGCGAAACCCGGTATGGTTATCGGCCGCGGCGGCGTTGAAATCGAAAAGCTCCGCGTTAAGCTCGAACAGATGACGGGCAAAGCTGTTGCGGTAAACGTAGCAGAAGTTAAACAGCCCGACCTCGACGCTCAGCTCGTTGCAGAAAGCATCGCAGCTCAGCTCGAAAAGAGAATCGCATTCCGCCGCGCTATGAAACAGGCTATCGGCAGAACAATGCGTCTTGGTGCTAAAGGTATCAAGGTTACACTTTCCGGTCGTCTCGGCGGCGCGGAAATCGCAAGAAGCGAACATTATCACGAAGGTACAATTCCGCTTCAGACACTTCGTGCGGACATTGATTACGGTTTCGCAGAAGCAGACACAACTTACGGTAAAATCGGCGTTAAGACTTGGATCTACAAAGGCGAAGTTCTTGCCGACAAGAAGTTGAACGCTTCCGCTCCCGCTGAAAAGCCTCGCGACTCCAGAAGAGATAACCGCGACAACAACCGTCGCAGACATTCTCAGGGTCAGAGACGTACCAGAGAAGAAGGAGGCAGAAAATAATATGTTAATGCCTAAAAGAGTTAAATACCGTCGCGTTCACCGCGGCAGACTCACGGGTAAGGCTTACAGAGGCAATACTATCACATACGGTCAGTACGGTCTCGTAGCTACAGAACCCGCTTGGATCACAAGCAACCAGATCGAAGCAGCTCGTATTGCTATGACACGTTACATCAAACGTGGCGGTCAGGTTTGGATCAAAGTGTTCCCCGATAAACCGATCACAGAAAAACCTGCTGAAACTCGAATGGGTTCCGGTAAAGGTTCTCCCGAATACTGGGTAGCGGTTGTTAAACCGGGCAAAGTTATGTTTGAAATGGGCGGCGTTGATGTTGAAGTTGCTAAAGAAGCTATGCGTCTTGCATCTCACAAGCTCCCCATCAAATGTAAATTCGTAGTAAAAGACGCAGAGGAGGAATAATACAGTGAAAGCTACTGAACTCAGAAAAATGACTTCCGCTGAACTCACCTCTAAGCTCAAAGAACTCAAGAGCGAACTTTTCAATCTTCGCTTCCAGAATGCAATCAACCAGCTTGAAAACCCCCACAAGATCACGGAAGTAAAGCACGATATTGCAAGAGTTATGACTGTTCTTCGTGAGAAGAACGCTGAATAAGCTGTAAGAGAGGAGAAAAGTCATGGAAGCTACAAGAAATTTGAGAAAGACCAGAGTAGGTATGGTTGTTTCCGATAAAATGGACAAGACAATCGTAGTTGCTGTCGTTGATAACGTTAAGCACCCGAAATACGGAAAAATTCTTAAAAGAACAACAAAATTCAAAGCGCATGATGAAAACAATGAATGCGTAGTAGGCGACAAAGTTAAAATTATGGAAACAAGACCTCTTTCTAAAGACAAGAGATGGAGACTTGTTGAAATCATCGAAAAAGCAAAATAATTTCATTACGCACGGCGGCGCGGCGTAAGTCCGTGCGGTGTGAAAGTTTAGGAGGAAAGCACAGTGATACAACAGCAATCACTTATGAAAGTTGCCGACAATACCGGCGCAAAAGAACTTATGTGTATTCGTGTGCTCGGCGGTAGCGGCAGAAGATATGCCAACATCGGAGATGTAGTTGTTGCCTGCGTTAAAAAGGCGGCAGCCGGCGGTACTGTTAAAAAAGGTGAAGTTGTTAAAGCGGTTATCGTACGTTCTGTAAAAGGCGTACACCGCGCAGACGGCTCCTACCTCAAGTTTGACGAAAATGCAGCTGTTATCATCAGAGATGATAACACACCCAGAGGCACTCGTATATTTGGACCCGTAGCAAGAGAGCTCCGTGAGAAAGATTACCTTAAAATCCTTTCTCTCGCTCCCGAAGTACTTTAATGGAGGAATCGTGAAATGAAAACAGTTCATATCAAAAAAGATGATACCGTTATCGTAATTTCCGGCGACGACAAAGGCACAAAAGGCAAAGTAATCGCGGTATCTCCCGAAGAAGGCAAAGCCATTGTAGAAGGCGTTAACGTACAGAAAAAGCACGTTAAACCCCGCAAACAGGGCGAAGAAGGCGGTATCCTTGATGTAGAAGGCGCAGTTTACACATCTAAACTTCAGCTCTTCTGCTCCAACTGCGATAAAGGCGTTCGCGTTGGTTACAAAACAGAAAACAACAAAAAAATCCGCGTTTGCACAAAATGCGGTAAAGAAATTTAATGCGGAGGTAAAGAACAATGGCTAGACTTAAAGAATTTTACACGGCTGAAGTTGCTCCCGCGTTGATGAAGAAATTTGGTTACAAGAGCCCGATGCAGATTCCGCGTTTTGATAAAATCGTTATCAACGTAGGTGCAGGCGAAGCAAAAGATAACGCAAAAGCTATCGATGCTATTATGGCAGACCTCGCAACGATCACAGGTCAGAAACCCGTTCCCACGTTTGCGAAAAAGTCTGTTGCTAACTTTAAGCTCAGAAAAGGCATGAAGATCGGCGTTAAAGTTACACTCCGCGGCGAGAAAATGTATGAGTTTATGGATAGACTCTTCAACGTAGCTCTCCCTCGTGTACGTGACTTCAAGGGTATCAACCCCAACGCATTCGACGGTCGCGGCAACTACTCTCTCGGCCTTAAAGAACAGCTTATATTCCCCGAAATCGATTACGATAAAGTTGACAAGGTTCGCGGTATGGACATCGTGTTCGTAACGACAGCACCTAACGACGAAGAAGCAAAAGAGCTCCTCAAACTCATGGGCGCTCCCTTTGCTAGATGACGGAGGAGAATGAATTATGGCAAAATTGGCAATGAAGCTCAAACAGCAGAAACCCCAGAAGTATTCCACAAGAGAATACACAAGATGCAAGATCTGCGGTAGACCCCACGGTTACCTCCGCAAATTCGGCATCTGCCGTATCTGCTTCCGCGAGCTCGCATACAAAGGTCAGATTCCCGGCGTAAAGAAATCCAGCTGGTAATCACAAATTAAAAACAAAAGCTCCAATCTTACCGGAAGGAAAACGAAAGTTTTAACCACCGATATGCCGCCGAGCGAAAGCTCGGCAGCAAGGATTAAGCCATAGGGAAGGGCACTTCCCGCAACTTTAAAAAACTTGCAAAATTATAAAGGAGAAATTTAAAATGCAGATTTCAGACGTAATTGCTGATATGCTCACACGTATCAGAAACGCTAACAATGCAAAACACGAAACAGTCGATGTTCCTGCATCCGGCGTGAAAAAAGCTATTGCTGATATCCTCGTTGAAGAAGGATACATCAAAGGCTACCAGATCATTGAAGACGGCAAACAGGGTATCATAAGAATCACTCTTAAGTATGGCCGCGGCAAAGAAAAAACAATCCAGGGCTTGCGCAGAATCTCCAAACCCGGTCTTCGTATCTACTCTAACTGCGAAGATCTTCCCAGAGTTATGAACGGCCTCGGCATTGCAATCATTTCCACATCCAAGGGCATTATGACAGACAGCAAGGCTCGCAGCCTTAATGTCGGCGGTGAAGTCCTTGCGTTCGTATGGTAATCAGGGAGGTAAGTTGAAATGTCCAGAATAGGCAGAAAAGAAATTACTGTTCCCGCAGGCGTTACCGTTACAATGAACGGCCACGTTATCACAGTTAAAGGCCCCAAAGGCACACTTGAACGTGAACTTCACAGAAATATGCTCGTTACAGTTGAAGGCAACACTGTTAAAGTTGAACGCCCCAACGACGACAAAATGAACCGTTCTCTCCACGGTCTTACACGTTCTCTTATCGCTAATATGGTTGTAGGTGTAACAGAAGGTTACTCCAAGAAGCTCGAAATCGTAGGCGTTGGTTACAAAGCTGCAAAGAGCGGCAAATCCCTCGTCCTCAACCTCGGTCATTCTCACACAATCACATTCAATGAAGATGAAAACATCACATTTGAAGTACCCGATTCCAACACGATCATCGTAAAAGGCTACGACAAGCAGCTCGTTGGTGCTATCGCAGCTCAGATCCGCGAAAAGAGACCGCCTGAACCGTACCTCGGCAAAGGTGTTAAATATGAAGGCGAACACATTCGCCGCAAAGCCGGCAAAACCGGTAAATAATGAAAGGAGTGGAGAATCATGGTATCTAGAAGAGACGTTAACGAGCTCAGACTTGCTCGTCACAAAAAAGTTCGTGCGAAAATCTCCGGAACAGCAGAAAGACCCCGTCTTTGTGTTTATCGTTCCCTTGCACACATTCGCGCACAGGTTATCGACGATACAAAGGGTGTAACTCTTGTATCCGCATCCACCCTTGAAAAAGCATTTACCGGCAACGGTGGAAACAAAGAAGCAGCAAGAGCTATCGGTAAGCTTATCGCAGAACGCGCACTCGAAGCAGGCATCACAACTGTTGTATTCGACCGCGGCGGTTATGTTTACACAGGTAGAGTAAAAGAACTTGCAGACGGCGCCCGCGAAGGCGGCCTCAAATTCTGAGGAGGAGGAATAACATGGCAAAAATTATTGATCCCGCAACACTTGACCTTCAGGAAAGAACTGTTGCGACAAACCGTGTTTCCAAAACCGTAAAGGGTGGTCGTATCGCACGCCAGACTGCAATCATGGTTGTAGGCGACGGCAATGGTCACGTTGGCTACGGTCTTGGAAAAGCATCCGAATATCCCGAAGCAATCCGCAAAGGTATCGAAGATGCAAAGAAAAACTTGATTGAAGTTGCTATTAAAGACAACACAATTCCCCACGAAGTAATCGGTGAATTCGGCGCAGCAAGAGTTCTTCTCAAACCCGCCGCACCCGGTACAGGTATCATCGCAGGTGGTGCTGTTCGTGCTATCGTTGAAATGGCCGGCATTAAAGACATTCGTGCTAAATGCCTCCGTTCCAGCAACCCCACAAACGTTGTAAAAGCTACGTTTGAAGGCCTCAAGGCTCTCCGTACAGCTGAACAGGTTGCAGCAATGCGCGGCCTTAACAAAAAAGATAACTGAGGAGGCACAGAACAATGGAAAAGATTAAAGTAACTCTTGTTCGCAGCCTTATCGGCGGTTCCCCCAAACAGAAAGCAACTGCGAAAGCCCTCGGTCTTTCTAAGATTGGCGATGCTACTATCCAGAACAACGACGCTTCCGTTTTGGGAAAAGTTAATAAAATATCTCACCTTGTCAAGGTAGAAAACGTTTAATCAATAAATTAAATTGATTACAAATATTACAATGTAAGGAGGATAACCCAAAATGAAGCTTCATGAACTTGCTCCGGCAGCAGGCTCTACAAAGGAAAACTTCCGCAAAGGTAGAGGCGCTGGCTCCGGTAACGGTAAAACAGCAGGCAAAGGCCACAAAGGTCAGAATGCTCGTTCCGGCGGCGGTGTTCGCCCCGGTTTTGAAGGCGGCCAGATCCCGCTTTCCAGAAGACTTCCTAAAAGAGGTTTCAATAACGTATTCGCTAAAGAATATGCTATTGTAAATGTTGAAACAATCAATGGCGCATTTGAAGACGGCGCTGTTGTAAACGCTGAAACACTTATCGAAAAAGGTGTTGTTAAAAAACTCCTCGATGGTGTTAAGGTGCTCGGCCGCGGCGAAATCACAAAGAAAGTAACTGTTCAGGCAACCATCTTCTCTGCTTCTGCTAAAGAGAAAATCGAAGCAGCAGGCGGAAAGTGCGAGGTGGTATAACGTGTTCAAGACGCTCAGAAACGCATGGAAAATAAGCGAGATTCGCTCTAAAATCCTTTTCACGCTCTTGATCATTGCGTTGTACCGTATCGGTGTAGCAATACCCGTACCTTTTGTAGACTACGCACAGCTCTTGAATGTATCCGCTTCGATGACACAGGGTATTTTCCAATACCTCAATATCCTCTCCGGCGATGCATTCGCACAATCCACACTTTTTGCGCTTTCTGTAACACCTTACATTAACGCGCAGATCATCATTCAGCTTCTCACAGTTGCTATTCCCGCTCTCGAAAGAATGTCCAAAGACGGCGAAGCAGGCAGAAAGAAGATCGATAAGATCACTCGTATCGCTACGATCATTCTCGCTATTATCACGTCCATCGGTTACTTCTTCTTGCTCGACAGCTACCACCTTATCGCGCCTACAGGCACACATATCGTGTTCAAGGCTATCATAATGGTTGCTTGCTTTACAGCAGGTTCCGCGCTCATCATGTGGCTCGGTGAAAAGATCGACGAGCAGGGCATCGGCAACGGTATCTCTATGATACTTTTCGCGAATATCGTATCCGGTATTCCTTCTATCGCAACAACTCAGGTTGCAATGCTCCAGGCCAGCAAAATCCACGTTGCACTCCAGTGGGTGCTCGGTATTCTCACACTCCTCATCGTAGTTGCATCTCTCGTATTTGTAACATATATGTCCGATGCGGAAAGAAGAATTCCCGTTCAGTATGCTAAAAAAGTTGTAGGCCGTAAGATGTATGGCGGTCAGAACTCCAACCTCCCGATCAAACTCAATATGTCCGGTGTTATGCCGATCATCTTTGCAAGCACGATCGTATCTTTTGTTCCTACAATCCTTTACTTCATAGAAAGATTTGCAGGCGCGTTCAAAGAAGGCTCTTTCTGGTATGTAGTTAAGCACTTGTTCGATTCTACAAGCCCTGTTTACATCATACTCCTCTTTGTTCTTATTATAGCATTTGCTTACTTCTATATTTCTATTTCCTTTAACCCCGTTGAGGTTTCCAACAACCTTATGCAGCAGGGCGGCTTTATCCCCGGTATTCGTCCCGGCAAGCCTACTGCACAGTATATCAAAAAGGTTCTCAACAAGATAATCCTTATGGGAGCATTCTTCCTCGGCATTATCGCTTGCGTTCCGCTTATACTCAACGCAGTATCCAACGGTCTTCTCGGCGCTGTTTCCTTCAGCGGTTCCACACTTCTTATCGTAGTTGGTGTAATCCTTGAAACAGTACGCGAGTTGGAAGCTCAGATGACAATGCGTCATTACAAAGGCTTCCTTGAATAAATCAAACATACTTTTCACGCCGCATTACGCGGCGTGAGAAGAAAACCGTTTTATTCTTAAGGAGATAATTCTATGAAACTTATGTTTCTTGGCGCCCCCGGTGCCGGCAAAGGAACACAGGCAGAGGTTGTGGCAAAGAATCATTCCATCCCCACGATCTCCACAGGTGCTCTCCTTCGCACGGCAATGAAAGAGGGAACAGAGCTTGGCATAAAGGCGAAATCCTTTATCGATGCAGGCAATCTCGTTCCCGACGATGTCGTTATAGGCATCATAAAAGAACGTCTTGCAGAAGACGATTGCAAAAACGGTTTCATTCTTGATGGCTTCCCGAGAACGGTGCCCCAGGCAGAAGCTCTCGACGCGATGAACATCAATATGGACCTTGTTATAAGCATTGAGGTTTCCGATGAAGCTATCATCAAGCGCATGAGCGGCAGAAGACTTTGCGGCGAATGCGGCGCTTCTTACCACACGGTATACATCCCCACTAAAGTGGAAGGTATCTGTGACGTGTGCGGCGGCAAACTTATAATGCGCGCAGATGATAAACCCGAAACGGTTATTTCCAGACTCGGTGTTTACCACGAACAGACAGAACCGCTTAAGGATTACTACTCCGCACGCGGTAAACTCGTTCTCGTAGACGGCACGGATACTATAGAAAATATCACAGCCGAGATCGAGAAAAAGCTTGAAGCAGTAGAAGGTTAATTCTCATGATTCAGGTGAAAAACAGCGAACAAGTGGCTATAATGCGCAAGGCGGGCCGCATAACCGGCGAGGCTTTGCTCAAAGCAGCAGAGAATATCAGAGAGGGCATAAGCACCTATGAGCTCGATAAGATCATACACGATTATATCGTAAAAAGCGGCGCAAAACCTTCTTTTCTCGGCTACGGTGGGTTCCCCGCAAGCGCGTGCATAAGCCTTAACGATGAAATTATTCACGGTATACCCCGTAAGGATAGATTTCTCGCAGAAGGCGATATAGTCAAAATAGATGTTGGCGCTTACTATAAGGGCTTCCACGGAGATAGCGCAAAGACATTCGGTGTCGGCAATATCAGCGAAGAAGCAAAACGCTTGATAGATTCCACGAAAGAAGCTTTCCACCGCGGTGCCGCCAAAGCCGTTGCGGGCAACCGCATAGGCGATATCGGCGCAGCGATTCACGAATACGCTACGGCGCAGGGCTACGGCGTTGTTCGCAGATACGTAGGTCACGGCGTTGGTCACGAGCTTCACGAAGACCCCGAAGTTCCGAATTTCGGAACAGCCGGAAGAGGCGCACGCCTTTTCCCCGGTATGACTATCGCTATAGAACCTATGATAAATCAGGGCACGTTTGATGTAAGAGAGCTGAAGGACGGCTGGACAGTCGTAACGGCAGACGGCAAGCTTTCCGCCCATTACGAACACACTGTTCTGATAACGCCCGAAGGCGAGCCTATCTTGCTCACCGATGTGTCTTAAGACAGTTTAAGACCAAAAACATTTGTGTAATATTTATGTGAGGTACACTAATGCCAAAGGACGATGTTATAGAATTTGAAGGTACTGTAGTTGAGGCAATGCCCAACGCTACTTTCAAAGTAAAGCTTCCCAATGAGCATATTGTAACAGCTCAGATCTCGGGTAAGCTCAGAATGAATTTCATCAAAATAGTTCCCGGCGATAAAGTAACCGTTGAAGTTTCCATATATGACCTTAACAAAGGCCGTATCACATGGCGTCTTCAGGGTGAATAATCCTGCCGGTTACAAAACAAATTATTGTCATATCTAATGAAAGGAATGGTCAAGTCAAATGAAAGTAAAACCTTCCGTTAAGAAAATTTGCGATAAATGCAAAATTATAAAAAGAAAAGGTCGCGTAATGGTGATCTGCGAAAATCCTAAGCACAAACAGAGACAGGGTTAACTTACAAGGAGGTGTTTTTAAATGGCACGTATAGCAGGTGTAGAACTTCCTAACCAGAAAAGAGTAGAGATCGGTCTTACTTACATTTTCGGTATAGGCAGAAGCACAGCAAATAAGATACTTGAAAAAACAGGTATCAATCCCGACACACGCTGCAAAGATCTCACAGAAGATGAAGTTTCCAAGCTTCGTGACGAAATCCAGGATTTCCACAAAGTAGAGGGTGACCTTCGTCGTGACGTTGCTCTTGACATCAAGAGACTCGTTGAGATCGGTTGCTACCGCGGCACAAGACACAGAAAAGGTCTTCCCGTTCGCGGACAGAGAACAAAAACAAACGCAAGAACAAGAAAAGGTCCCGTAAAGACCATCGCTAATAAGAAGAAATAATTAAGGAGTGATAGATAATGGCTAACGCTACAGCAAAAAAAGTAGTTAAAAGACGCCGCGAACGTAAAAACGTTGAAAAAGGCGTAGCACATATCCGTGCAACTTACAACAATACTATCGTTACTATCACTGATACCGCAGGCAACGCAATTTCCTGGGGTTCTGCAGGTGAGTTTGGTTTCAAGGGTTCCAGAAAATCTACTCCTTTTGCAGCTCAGACAGTTGCTGAAGCAGCAGCAAAGATCGCTGTTGACAACGGTATGAAGACAGTAGAAGTATACGTTAAAGGCCCCGGCCAGGGCAGAGAATCTGCAATCCGCGCACTTCAGACACAGGGTCTTGAAATCACACTCATTCGTGACGTAACACCGGTTCCGCACAATGGTTGCAGACCGCCTAAAATCAGAAGAGTTTAATTCTAAACAGGAGGTACTGATAAAATGGCAAGATATACAGGTGCTGTATGCAGACTTTGCCGCCGCGAAGGTGAAAAACTTTTCCTCAAAGGCGAAAGATGCCTTACAGATAAATGCCCCGTAACAAGACGTGGAACAGCTCCCGGTCAGCACGGCGCGGCACAGTCCAGAAAAAACAAAGAATACAATATGCAGCTTCGTGAAAAACAGAAAGCTAAGAGATACTACGGCGTACAGGAAAAACAGTTCAGAAACTACTTTGCTGCTGCCAGCAAGCAGGAAGGCCAGACAGGTGAAAACCTTCTTTGCCTCGTTGAACGTCGTTTCGACAACGTAGTTTACAGAATGGGTCTTGCAGAAAGCCGTAACGAAGCTCGCCAGCTCGTTCTTCACGCTCACTTCGAGCTCAACGGCAAAAAAGCTAACATTCCCTCTATCCTTGTTAAGGTTGGCGATGTTATCACACTCAAAGCAAGCGATTCCGAAAAAATCAAATCTCTTGTTGAACTTATGAACAGCAAGACATTCCCGAAATGGCTTGAAGTTGATAAGACAAACTGCAGCGCGAAAGTAGTTGCTCTTCCCACAAGAGAAGACATCGACTTCCCCTTCCAGGAACACCTTATCGTCGAGTTGTACTCCAAATAATAATTACCCCCGATGCATCGTATCATCGGGCGGTAATACAGCTCGGTTCGATATCCCAGCATCACAGCGCACTTCAACTTCAATAATTGTTGTGTTAATTATATATAGGAGGGTTAATTAGCAATGAATATAGAAAAGCCTAATATTACGGCGATAGATTTAAGTGAAGACGGCAAACACGGTTCCTTTATCGTAGAACCCCTTGAAAGAGGCTACGGTACAACAATAGGCAACTCGCTTCGCCGCATACTTCTCAGCTCGCTCCCCGGTGTTGCTGTTGTAAGTATCAAGCTTTCCGGCGGCGGCAAAGACGTACTTCATGAAATTTCTACTATCCCCGGCGTAAAAGAAGATGTTTGTGAGATCGTTTTGAACGTTAAAGGCATCACAGCGAAGCTCTTCTCGAACGGCCCCAAGACTGTTTCCATAGACGTTACAGGCGGCATGGACGTTTGCGCAGGACACATCGTTTGCGATGACGAACTTCAGATACTCAACCCCGAACATCACATAGCTACGGTAAGCGAAGGCGTTCGCTTCCATATGGACCTCACTTTCGACCACGGCCGCGGCTACGTTACGCAAGAAAGAAATAAACAGCTTTACTCTTCGGGTCAGTTGGGCGTTATCTTCGTAGACTCGATCTTCACGCCCGTGTATAACGCAAGCTATCAGGTTGACAATACACGTGTTGGTAACATCACAGACTTTGATAAGCTTACACTCGATGTTTTGACTAACGGTACGCTCTCTGCAAGAGAAGCTGTATCGCTTGCAGCCAAGATACTCAACGAGCATCTCAACCTCTTTGTTGATCTTTCCGATGAAGCGAAGAGTGCAGAGATAATGGTTGAAAGAGAAGAAACCAAGAAAGAAAAAGTCCTTGAGATGACCATTGAGGAGCTTGACTTGTCTGTTCGTAGTTTCAACTGCTTGAAACGCGCAGGCATCGACACTGTCGAGGATTTGACAAGCAAG
>JAFTLJ010000091.1 GCA_017456005.1 Clostridia bacterium
CTACAATGAAGTTAATTCAAACCTAAAGTCACGCAGGCTCCTTCCGTCACGGCTACGCCGTGCCACCTCCCTCTCGGAGGGAGGCTTTTACAGCGGCATCGATATACTCGCAGACACCCCGAAAGTTTGTATTGATTTGTCGGTTTGTAAACCGTATGACTTTCAGATCATACCCTTCAAGTATTTCCGTGCGGAATTCATCCTTCGGCCTGCCTTCTTCGGCATAATGCTGTGATCCATCAATTTCTATGATTAGTTTGGCTTTGTGACAGTAAAAATCTGCAATAAAATTGTCTATGGCTTTTTGCCTTTGAAACCTGATTTCATATTTTGATAGGAAATCGTACCACAAATGATTTTCCTGCGGTGTTGCATTTTTACGAAGATTTCTTGCAAGAGTAATATTCTTTTCGTTGTAATCAAGCGACATACTTACTCCTCCAAAGTTTTATCGTTTCTATTATATCACAAATAGGCAGAGAAAACAATATCTCTGCCGAAATTTTGCGACTGCCATTTCTCCGCTAAGAATACAGAGAGAAAGTTCCGTTTTTTTGTTTTTATCACACAATTCACGTGCGTTCATATAATACATTAGTTCTTACTACGGAGGTGTACTTATATGAATTACCAAAATCCCGAAAAATCCTATGGGCGGTTCGGCGTGCGTGCATTTGCGGCGAGCTCTGCCTACCCGGTAGTCGGGGCGCTCGTTTTTGTGCGCGGCAGAAGAAGCGGCGGAGAAAGCTACCCTGTGGCGGTGCTCGAAACAGACGAAAGCGGAAAAACACCGATAATAATGCTGGAAACTCCGCCGAAATCGCTTTCGCTTAGCCCGAATACGGGCGGAGTGCCCTATGCGCTATATGACGTGGAGGTTTCCCACAAGGATTTCTACACGCTTGTCACGCGCGACGTGCAGATATACCCCGATACAACTTCTGTTTTGCCCGTAAATATGCTGCCTCTGCCCGATACTGTGGGCACGGAAAAATACCATTCCTCGGATATAATAATAAACAGCGGCAAAAATATACGTGAGCTTTAGAAAGGCGGTGTTGAAATGGCAGAATTGCCGGTTATTCCCGAAAGCGTGACCGTGCACCTCGGCCCGCCCGATTCGACGGCACAGAACGTGACGGTGAGCTTTGCGGATTATATTAAAAATGTTGCTTCGAGCGAAATTTACCCCACGTGGCCGGAAAATGCCCTGCGTGCCAACATATACGCGCAAATTTCCTTTGCGCTCAATAGGATATATACGGAATATTACCGCTCGCGCGGGTACGATTTCGATATAACCAACTCCACGGCCATAGACCAAAGCTTTGTTTACGGGCGCGATATTTTTGAAAACATAAGTGAAATAGTGGACGATATTTTTAACGATTATATCGTGCGGCAGGGCTTTGTAGAGCCGCTTTACGCGCTGTATTGCGACGGGGTGAGAACCACCTGCGACGGTCTTTCTCAATGGGGCACGGTGGAGCTTGCAGAGCAGGGGTATATACCGTATGATATTTTGCGATATTATTACGGCGACGATATAAATATCGTGCGCGATGCCCCTGTGGAAAACGTGAGTGCGGGCTACCCCGGCGTGCCTCTGCGCCTCGGTTCGGCAGGTAACGATGTGCGCACCATACAAACGCGCCTTAACCGCATTTCGGCAAATTATCCCGCTATACCGAAAATATCCGCGCCGAACGGTATTTTCACAACTGAGACAGAGGAGGCCGTGCTGGAATTTCAGCGCATTTTTGCCCTGACGGCAGACGGTGTTGTGGGCAAAGCCACTTGGTACAGGATACAGGCGATATACAATGCCGTGAAAAAGCTTAACGAGCTGGAAAGCGAGGGACTTTTGCTTTCCGAGGTGGAAAAACAGTTCACGGGCACGCTTTCGCAGGGCGATGTGGGAATAGAGGTTTCTGTGGTGCAATATTTCCTTGCCACGGTAGCAGATTTTAACCCCAAAGTGCCGCCGACGGCGATAAACGGGGTTTTTGACGAGCAAACGCGAAACTCTCTTCTTGCATTTCAGCGCGAGTACGGCTTGCCCGAAACGGGTGAGGCGGAGGAAGAAACGTGGAACCGCTTGGCTAGCGTTTACCGCGGATTTATAGAGAGCGTGGCGGGTGTCGGTATTTCGGCAGAGGCTTTCCCGGGCGTTATACTCACGCTCGGTTCCTCCGGTGCAGACGTGGAGGCGGTGCAGACATACCTCGGTGTTATAGCAGAGGTGTACACGGAAATAGTGCCGCCTGTGATAAGCGGAAGCTACGACACGGCGACGGAAAACGCCGTGCGCGCGCTGCAGGGGCTTTTCGGTTTGCCCGAAAGCGGTGTTGTGGGCCCCATAACGTGGGAGCTGCTCGCGGAAAAATATAACGAAATAGAAAACGGCAAGCTGCGCGCGGAATTTCAGTACCCGGGCGACACGATTTCATAAAGGAGAATTTTATGGCAGAACCTTCAAAGGAAGTCTACGAGCTTCAGTATATGTTGCGCAAAATAGCGCAGATAACGGGGGAGCCCCCGCTTATAAACCCCGACGGCGTCTACGGCGAGGACACACGCGAAGCCGTGCGAGCCTTTCAGGCACGGAGCGGACTTCCCAAAACGGGGGAAGTAAACAAGGCTACTTGGGATGCGATTTTTGAAAAATATAAGGAAAGCATTTATATGGTTTCTCGGGCAGAGCCGATATATCCATTCCCATCGTACTCTTACACATCGCAAAGCGGCGAGAGGAGCGATATTATTGTGCTGATACAGCTTATACTTTCCGCGCTCGCCGTGGTATACGACGATTTCGAGGATATTGTGATAAGCGGCGAAAACGACGAGGTGACGAGGGAAGCGCTCAAGCGCTTTCAGGGCTACAACGGCTTGCCTCAAACGGGCGTGCTGGATAAGCGCACGTGGGACGCGGCGGCGAAAAGCTTTAACGCGTATTACAACCACCCACATTACAGCTCTTAAAAGAGAAAAGGAGGCACAGCGCCTCCTTTTCGATATGGCAGAAAAACCTGCAGTTTTTAAAACACTTGAATTTTTCTTTTTTACAAAGCAAAACAGGCTCCCAAAAGAGCCTGTTTTACTTGTTTTGTTAGCTTAGATAAGTTCTTTAACCTGAGCGTCTTTACCGATTTTGTCGCGAACGTAGTAGAGTTTAGCGCGGCGAACTTTACCTTTGCGTGTAACTTTAACAGCTACAACGTTGGGGCTGTGAAGCGGGAAAGTTTTTTCAACGCCTACACCGTAAGAGATTTTTCTTACTGTGAATGTTTCGGAAATACCGCCGTTTTTCTTAGCGATTACAAGACCTGCGAAAAGCTGAATTCTTTCTCTGGAACCTTCTTTGATTCTGTTCTGAACTTCAACTGTGTCACCGATTTCGAACTGGGGTACTTCTGTTTTGAGCTGCTCGTTAACAAAAGCTGTGATTTTGTTATCCATTTTGGTTTCCTCCATAAATGTAGTGCCGAAGCGTTCATGCGAGCATTGCAGCGGACCGCCTCGTTTGTGTTTTTAATATACAACGAGAGTATTATACCACCAACATTTGCAAATTTCAATAGTTTTTTGCAAAAAAATCGAAAAAGTATAAAATTTTTTTTGCGTCTAATAATATGTATAAATGCATTGAAAAACGAGGTGTATATACTTGGAAAAGAGGGTGTTTGAGGACCTGAAGGGCAATCTCTGCGGTGAATTTTCCTTGATGAGCGATTTTATCGTGCGCGAGCTTGCTTTCGAAAGGGAAACTTTCTATATATTATATATAATGGGGATCTGCTCCAAGGAACTTTTGAATAAATTTCTGCTGGAACCGCTTTCTGCGGCATATCTGCGCGGCGGCGAGAGCGCGGAGGTGGGCAGTATTATAACGGGCGGCGGCTTTTCTGCGGCGGTTGGCTATGAGGCGGCGAAGGAAGCCGTGCTTGCCGGAAACGCCCTGCTTATTTTCGAGGGGATGCCTGCGGAAATTTTCGGATATATTGTCGCCGCGAAGAACGACGAGGGCAGGGCGAATACCGAGCCCGAAACGGAAAACGTGGTGCGCGGCCCGCACGACGGATTTAACGAAAGCGCACAGCAGAGCGCTGTGCTTTTGCGCCGCAGAATAAAGAGCGAGAAGCTGAAAAGCGAAAAAATAACGCTCGGCACGCTCAGCAAAACAGAAGTTATAATCATGTATATTTCGGGGCTTGTGAACGAGCGCTCGCTCGCCCTGCTGAAAAGGCGCCTTGCGGATATTCAAGCAGACGCGCTTACAGATTCGGGCAGTGTGGAAATGTATATCCAAGAGGGTAGGCATGCGCTTTACCCCACCGTGGGGAATTCCGAACGCCCCGATAAGGTGGCGGCGAAAATTTTGGAGGGGCGCATAGCCGTTATAGTAGACGGTTCGCCCGTGGTGCTCACGGTGCCATACCTTTTTTGCGAGGGCTTTCAGGTTTCGGAGGACTATGCAAAAAGCCCGTTTTTTGCCACGTTCGTGCGCACGCTCCGCTTTGCGGCGGTGCTTTGCGGTGTTCTTTTGCCGGGGCTGTTTCTCGCGCTTGCAGAGCACCATATGGCTTTTCTGCCGCAGGAGATGGCAGAGTTTCTCGCCGAAACTCGCAAGGAAATGACAGTTTCGCTTACCTGGGAGATAATAACGGCGTTTTTGATATTTGAAATATTGCGCGAGGTCGGCTTGCGTATGCCAAAGGCGGTGGGCAGCGCCGTGGGTGTGGTGGGCTCGCTTATTTTGGGCGAAAGTGCCGTTAGCGCCGGTATAATCTCGCCATTTGTGCTTATAATAGTGGCTTTTTCCGCCGTTTGCAATTTTATTTGTGCGCCGTATATGAACCCGAACGCGATTTTCCGCTTTGCCCTGATTTTGTCGGGGGGATTGGGCGGTATATTCGGCTTTTTTGCCGCGCTTGCGTGTGCGCTTGTGCTGGGTGCTGCCAAAAGCTCTTTCGGTGTGCCGTATTTTTCGCCTTTTGCACCGCTTTCGGCGGAAGGTCTGCGCGATTTTCTTTATATGTCGCCAATATGGAGGATGAGGAAGGTTCCGCCCTCGGTTTCGGGGAAAAATATTTCGCGCACGCAGGGGAGAGCGTAGTATGGAAAATGTGAAAAATAAAATAAGTGCGACCCAGCTTTTCTGCCTCGTGTTTTGCTACGTGCTCGCAGGGCTTCGTTTGCACGGTGCAAAAAGCATAGCCGCCACGCTTTTTGTGTGCCTTTTCTGCGTGTGCGTATGTGTGGTGTGCGCCGCTGTGTGTGAAAACTTCGGCTCTTTTTCGGCGCTTTCTTGCGCGGTTATGGGCAAAGCGGGCTTTGTTTTTCGGGCATCGGGCTTGCTTTTGCTTGCTTTGCCGCTTATAGCCACGCTTTACGAAATGGCGCGTGGGGCGGCGAACTTTTATGAAAACGGTGCGTCTGCCGTGTTTTTGCCTGTGCTTATCCTTTTGCTTGTCTTTGCCTCCGCAAAAGGCTTTTGCGTGCTCGGGCGGTTTGGCGAGCTTTGCGTTTTTCCGCTTGCTTTCCTTTTGCCGCTTTCCTTGCTCGGCGGCGGAGGGCATGGGGTAAGCCTTGCTTTCGGGCAGGAGGATGTGGCGGCTTGCTTTGCCGCTTTTGGCGGCGCGCCCGTGTTTTTTTCGCTCTATCTGCGCTGCGCAAAGCCGAGCGAGCGGAGCGAATTTGCCGCGGCCTCTTCATTTAGCCCTGAGCCCGTGGCGTGCGGAGTTTCGGCTGTGCTTGCGGCAGGGCTCGTGCATATATTTTTGCTTTTCACGGGGGCTGGGAGCGTGCTTTCTTCGTTTCTTTTTTGGTTTATTGCCCTTGGGCGGCTGTTTGCTTTTTCGCTTTCCGTGGGCGATATGCTTTCCTTGCCAGAAAGCGGCAGGGCAGACGCCGCGAAAAGGCTTGCCGCGTTTGCCGCGGCTTGCACCGCCGTGTGGCTTCTTTCGGCACGCTTTGCGTCGGTGTGCGGTGCGACTCTCGCCGTTTTGAACGTGCTTTTCCCGTGCGCCGTGTTTGCGGTGTGCTTTTTGCGGCAAAGCTATGGAAATGTGCGCGTATAAAGCAAAATAAACAGGTATGCAAAACACATACCTGTTTATTTTAATATGGGAGCTATTTAGAAAATATAAAGATAAAAATTCGGCAAAAAGAAAGCCTCCCTTGTGCAAAGGTAGCGTAGCGGCGACACGGTGGTGAATGACAGCCTAAACGGCTGTCAGAGCCGTGGCGTGCCCGAGCCGCAGCGAGACAGGTGGATTTTGCGAAAGCAAAAGACGGAGGAATTGTTTTTAAAATTTATACGTCATCAAAAAACTTTGATAATTTTCTTCTATGGCTATTCTTTCGCTGTTATATGCCGCAATACGAGTGTTTTCTACGGCTTCGCTTAAAAGTTTATTGTTGTTTGCCGCAATTTGTGCCGATTGTATAGTTGCATCTATTAGATTTTCGCATTGTGAATGTATGCTCATAAGCTCATTATAAATTCTGTCTTGTTTGCTTATTACCACATCCAGTTTTTGAGAAATTTCATCAAGCTTTATGTAAAACGCATCTTCGCGAAGTTCCTTACGCACACGATCGTTTAAACCGTTTTGCCCCTCTAAACTTGAAGTTATATTAAGCCCTATAATTTCATTCATTTTTCCTATGGGGATAAGACTTCTGAACATTTTATCAATTCCAACGCGCATATAAAATCCGTTTAGAATTTCTTGTGATTTGTTTCTGCGTTTAATCAAAGCATCTCTTTCTGCTATGAGAATTTTTTGTTTTTTTAATTCTTTTTCTACTCTTTTGTTATCTCGTTCTACTTGCGTATTATAGACTTCCATCTCTTTTTCGTATGTTTGTTCATACTCTGAATCTCGATTAGCTTTTCCTATAGCTTCGAACATCAATCCTATAAGTGCACCAATTAAAAATCCACCTATTCCGCCGCCAATCAAACCGCCAATACCTGACTCAATGCTACCAAAAAATGAAGTTGTAGAAGAACAGCCCGAAGCACCACCTAAAATGGCACCTAAAATTACACCTAAACAACCTATTGATGTAGTCCAATCATTATTTAATGCTGCGTATTTTCTTTCGGGAGTATAAAATTCCTGAGGGTGCCCTAAACAAGAAATTTCGTAATTAAGCCTTTGAATGGTTCTTGTCATTTTATAATTATTAAGTTCCATATCATATAGAATAGAAATTGCTTTTTTTAATTGTTTTTCTTTTTCTTCCATCATAATTGTCTTTTATTCGTTAAATCAAAGTGCAATTTGTTAATCTCGTCATTATATTCTTCTTGAGTTATGTTTCCATTATTGAGAAGCGTTTTTAGTATTTCGGCATTGCTTGCAGCTTTTTCTGGTTCGTTTTCATCTTCGCTTGAATTTCCTGCCCCTAATTTTTCTTGTATGTTATATACATATTGCACTATAGCTCCCAATCCAAGTAAAAGTCCGCCTACTGCGAATGTTATTACTAAATAATTTAACAGAATGTCAAAATGAACTTCTGTTTCAGTTCTGTTATAATACTCATGTGTTTCTATAGCGGAAACAAAGCTATATATAATGCCTACTATATATACTATAATTCCGTTTCCTACCAATTCGCTTGAAACAAGATTTTTTTTCATATTGTTATTCTCCTAAAATATATTATTTTAGTTTTATAATATCATACCCATGTTTTCAAAGTTACCCCAAAAGAGTTAAACTTTTTAAATTCAAGTGATTATTATAAAAATATGTATAATTTGGTTTGTATGGAGAGCATTATTTTGAATGTAGGAGAAGCGTCGAGAAATCGAATACTTGAGTTATGTAATGAAAACCACATAACACTCAACAAACTTGCTACAATTAGCGGTGTTACACAGTCCACTCTTAATAATATTGTAAGCGGAAGAAATAACAGCACAACTGTATCTACCATAAAAAAACTTTGCGATGGTTTGGGGATAACAATAATAGATTTTTTTAATACGGAAGAATTTAAAAATTTAGAACAAGAAATAAAATAAAGCAGGTATGTTTTTTCGTATCTGCTTTTGCTTTGTTATAATGCTCTAAAAAACATAAAATTTACATCTAATACGCAAAAGGGTATAGATTTTTGCAAAAATATATGTTACAATAATATAGTAAGACAAAATCAAATCTATTCTTTTGAAAGGATTATGAAAATATGGAACTTAAAGAACTCACAAACAAAGTAGGCGTGCAGGGCCCCGTTGTTACAATCGTTATGGACGGCGTAGGTATTGCACCCGACGGCGCGGGCAACGCGGTTAAAAACGCATACACACCCACGCTCGATATGCTTATGGCAAAATACCCCTGGGTAAAACTCCAGGCACACGGCAAAGCCGTTGGTCTTATGAGCGACGACGATATGGGTAACTCCGAGGTTGGCCACAACGCGCTCGGTTCCGGTCAGGTTTTCGCACAGGGCGCTAAACTTGTTACGGAATCTATCGAATCCGGCAAGATCTTCGAGGGCGAAACTTGGAAAGCGCTCGCTCAGAATGCGAAAGATAACGCTTCCACGCTCCATTTTATCGGTCTTTTCTCCGATGGTAACGTTCACTCCCACATCAATCACCTTCGTGAAATGATCAAACGCGCAAAGGTTGACGGCGTGGCAAAGGTTCGCGTTCATATTCTTCTCGACGGCCGTGACGTTGGCGAAACGTCCGCGCTCGATTATGTTCTCCCCTTTGAAGCGTTCCTCGCAGACCTCCGCGACGAAGCTTTCGACGTTTGCATCGCTTCCGGCGGCGGCAGAATGCAGATCACTATGGACAGATACGAAGCTAACTGGAAAATGGTTGAAGAAGGCTGGAAAACTCACGTTCTCGGCGAAGGCAGAACATTCGCAAGCGCTGAAGAAGCTATTACAACATACCGCGCCGAAACAGGCGTTATCGACCAGGACCTCCCCGCGTTCGTTATCGCTAAAGACGGCGCGCCCGTAGGCACGATCGAAGACGGCGACAGCGTTGTATTCTACAACTTCCGCGGCGACCGCGCTATTGAAATTTCCAAAGCGTTCGACAGCGGCATCGAATTTGATAAATTCAATAAAGTTCGCTCCCCCAAGGTTGTATATGCAGGTATGCTCGAATACGATGGCGACCTTCACATTCCTTCCCGTTACCTCGTTGCTCCCCCCGCTATCACAAATACAATGGGCGAA
>JAFTLJ010000092.1 GCA_017456005.1 Clostridia bacterium
AGGAGGTCGATTATGAGCCCGCTTGCAATAACCGTTACAGTAATATGCATATCCCTTTTCCTCCTTTGGCTCGGTATAGCCACGGTAATAGCGGCAAAGCACGCCGCCGAAAAAGAATACCTCTGCCCCAAATGCGGCAAAACATTCACGCCGCGCAAGCGCGATGCCCTGGGCGCGGCAATAAGCTTCGGGCATAAATCCGTGCTGGTACGCTGCCCGCACTGCCGCGCAAAAGCACGCCTTCTGCCCACCGACGAAAATAAATCTCTTCACCAAAACTAAAGAAAATATATGCACTGCGGGTGCCCCGCAGTGCATATATACGCAAAAAACAAAATTTATTCATAAAAATATCATTTTGGCTCTTGACATGTACACAAAAATATGATATGATGATACTACCTCTGCGGATACCCTTTATCGGGGTTATTTTTGATTATCCGTGTTGAGGGAGGTACAAAAACAGGGCCGAACCACTTTTTATCCGAGCGCGGTCTTCGCGTATATTTTAAAAGGTTAGATTTTGCTTCTGTTTTTAAATTCAAAACAGAAGTTTTTTTATGCAAAAAACTTCAAATTTTTACAGGAGGTGCCGAAAACATGGCTAGTGATGTAAGAATCAAAGTTACTCTCGCTTGCACAGAATGCAAACAGAGAAACTACGACACAACAAAAAACAAAAGAAACGATCCTGACAGACTTGAGCTTAGAAAATACTGCAAATTCTGCCGCAAACACACAGCGCACAAGGAAACAAAATGATCGTTAAACTGAACCGCCGCGCGGTTCAACAAGGAGGAAATCATGGCTAACAAAAAAGACAACAAAGTCGAACAAGCCGTAAATTCCGTCGAAACAAAAACGAAGCCTTTATCTGAAAAAGCAGCAGAAAAAGAAGCTCTTAAAGCAGCTAAGAGAGAGAAAAAAGAAGCTCGCAAAGCGGCTAAAGAAGCTCAGAAAAATGCAGCTAAAAAAGAAGGCAAGGAAAAACTCGGTTTCTTCGCAAAAATCGCAAAATTCTTCCGCGACTACAGGAGCGAGTTCAAAAAACTCGTTTGGCCTTCCCCCCAGCAGCTCGCAAAGAACTCCGCAGTTGTTCTCGTATCCATTGTGGTATGCGGTGCAGCTCTTTGGGCAATAGACTTCTTATTGGGTGACTTATTGCTTCCCGGTATCTACAACCTTTTCTGGGAAATCCCGGGAATGACAGATTTCTTTGGTTAATACCATAGAATATTACTCAAGGAGGTAAGACGATGAGCATCAGCAGCAGCAACGAAGCAAAATGGTATGTCGTTCACACATATTCCGGTTATGAAAACAAGGTTAAAACAAACCTCGAAAAAATAATCGAAAACCGCGGCATTTCCGACCTCATCATGGAGGTTCGTGTGCCCGTAGAAAAAATCATTGAAACAAACGAAGCAGGCGTTCAAAAAGAAGTAGAAGTTAAAATCTTCCCCAGCTACGTTCTTGTAAAAATGATTATGACAGACGAAACTTGGCACGTTGTACGAAACATCACCGGTTCCACCGGATTTGTTGGTCCCGGCTCACGTCCAGTTCCGCTTACAGACAGTGAGGTAGAAGCCCTCGGCGTTGAAAGCCACAAGGAACATTCCAAGTTTGCAAAAGGCGAGCTTGTTAAGATTGTTCAGGGGCCGATGTCCGGCTTCACGGGAAAAGTAGACTCTGTTTCCGAGAACGGCAAAAAAATTACGGTGCTCGCTTCCGTATTCGGCCGCGAAACACCCGTTGAACTCGACACAGCAAGTGTCCAAATCATTAAAGAATAAAACTCAAGAAAACAAACCGCATTTCCTGCAATTTGCCGCAGTGAAATGTTCGTGGGAGGAAGAAAAAATCTTTAAGTTCTTCCGCAGATTACCACATTTGGAGGTGTAATTATGGCAAAGAAAATAGTAGCTTTCATCAAGTTGCAGATCCCCGCAGGTCGCGCAACACCCCAGCCGCCTATCGGTCCGGCTCTCGGTCAGCACGGTGTTAATATCGCTGCATTCACAAAAGAATTCAACGAACGCACAAAACAGGATATGGGCCTCGTAGTTCCCGTAGTTATCACAGTTTACGCAGACCGTTCCTTCTCTTTCATCACAAAAACTCCCCCCGCAGCAGTGCTTATCAAAAAAGCTTGCGGTATCGAAACAGCTTCCGCAGCCCCCAACAAACAGAAGGTTGCAAGCATCACAAAAGCACAGGTTGAAGAAATCGCAAAAATCAAACTTCCCGACCTCAACGCTACATCTA
>JAFTLJ010000093.1 GCA_017456005.1 Clostridia bacterium
AATCGGGAGATGCCTGTATTTCGTTACCGTTCAAATCTATATGTACATACTTAAATGGCGATGGCGATATCACAGGAATCAGCCCATCGTAAGGCTGTTTAAACGAAGGCGTATCACTGCAACCCCACATTGCTGCACATATTGCCGATAATATACAAAATTTAATTGCTTTCATAAATATTCTGATTTTTCAGTTCTACAATCAATACTTTATTATTTGCGCCGATACGGTTTTGCATTGAGGCATCGCCTCTCCTACCTGAGCATTGATATAAGTAGGGTCGCAAACGGTGTATGTACGGTTGTCTACTCGGACGTGATCGCCCGGTACGGTTTCGGAAAAACCGACCGCAGCAGCTATATGGTTGGGATAATCGAGCAAAACGACATCCAAGCGCAACAATTCCCGTACTAAATAAGCGAAAAGCACGGCACGGTCTTCACAATCGCAATACGGGTAAAAAAATGTCTCTTCCGCAAAAAACGGCTTTTCATACCCGAACTGCTCAGGGTCGGTTTTGTACTCAAACGATGTCTGCACAAAATTAAGCAACCGGTTGGCAGCTTCCAGTTCAGATTTTCCGTCGATATATTGCCGCAAAGCAGGCAATACGGCTTCGGCGGTCAAACCATCTACCGGAGCATACATATAAACGGGAAAATCGCATTGGGGATAATCCCGGTAAAAATCCATTAACGCCCCGTTTACCGGCACTTCAACCGTTTCGCCGGCATTGCCAATACGCTTTTTAGCGGCAACCGTTTCGCCCGACAAACGGGGAACAGCCGTTATATACATATTCAGAGGCTTCGACGCCAACGAAAAATTCTGCCGATAAGTATAAATCGCGCTCGAACCGGTTATTTTTTTATTCAACACAAAATATTTCTTGCCGTCCATATTGAGAAAAGAATGTCCGTAAATCATAACGGTACTCGGTGCCAACAAAAGAAGCTCGTTTCCCGAACGGGCAATCCTTGCGTCGTACCCCGACTGGCAAAGCAGAAACGTCTGTAAAAAAGCAGCTTCGCTCCCCTTGTCTTTACCTGCAAATTGGCGGGCAACTTCGCCGCACAGCAAAAAATATCCCCAATCGTTCAGTTGCAACGTGTCGCGGATACCGGCGCACTCGTTCAGCACCTTGCCATAAGGCAATGCCGACAGTTTGCTCCATGCGGCGGCAATCTCGTTTTCCGTTAAATCGCCGAGAGTAAAAGCGGCGTCCAGCAGCGGCGTAATGCCGTAATTGTGCCCGTAAAACGTTATCGGCACTTTATCCTCCGTAGCTTTCTGCGGGACAACGCGCTCTACACCCGGCACATCGGCAGGCGTATCGACCGGTTTCTTTACCGTCGGAATCGTTGCGTCGACATCTAACCGACGAGGCTTCGGTTTGTCTTTAACAGGCTCCGCCACAGGCGGAACCGACGGTTCGGGACGCGCCGGACGTTCTTGCGGACATTCGGAGGCGAACGCTTCCCAATCGCGTTTCAAAAACTCGCTGAACTCGCGGTTCGTCTTATCTCTAAACTCTTTAAAATCGTCCGCGCTTTTCTGCTTAAACTGTTTAAATGCCGTCTTAAAACTCTCTTCAAACTCCTTTTCGGTCTGCGCCGTCGAGGGCGAAGGTGCTAACGCCAATAAAACGAAACAAAAGAAAGACAATACTTTTTTCATAACATTCATTTTTTATGAATAAAACCATGAAACCTCT
>JAFTLJ010000094.1 GCA_017456005.1 Clostridia bacterium
ACCGGGGAAAAGATAATCAGGCATATTGAAGTTTACCTCGTCCACAGAGGCGGAAAAATCCTTTTCGCCCACGTTTGCGCCGTACGGCGCGAAAACGCAGGTGACCTCGCTTTTCTTCGGGCAGTATGCGCTCGGCTCGCGCTTTTTTGCGGGCGCAAACGGAAGCTCAAAATCGCCGTCCCAAAGCTCGGAAATAATATCTGTTTCTCCTTCGCCCGTGTTTTCCCAAAGGTTTACCCATTCGTAAGCGCCGAAATCGGCGTATTTCCTTGCCTTGTTCGTCGCGCGCAAGCCGTTTTCGAAATCGTAAACCGTTATAAGCTCTTCGCCGTTTTCTTGCTCACATTCGGAAAAAGCGCGCTCAAAAGCGCGCTTTTCACCGTAAACAAACGAAAAACGGTTGTTATTTTTCAGAAAATCCATATCAATAGAAGGTTGCCACGGGCTGCTCGGGCGCTTCCGCCTTTTCTACGGAAACGGCAGTAAGAACGGGGCCCTTTCTGCCGTAGACCTTGCTGTTCTTTATAATGATCTTAGCCGTGAGAATGATCCAGTCGCCGTGCTTCGCGGAGAAACGGGATGTTCCCTCCACGAGCATTCCCGCGTACTTTATATCGTCCACGCAGCAGGTCATAATATCCCTGCCTATAACGAAGGAATCCTTTGGCAAAGAGGGATTTTTCGCCACAAGACCTTTTACGCGGACGGTTTTGCCGTGGTACTTATCAAGCTCCTCGGAAACGTCGCGGTACCAGATAGCGAAATCATCGTCGCCGACCTCGATAACGGGCGCGTCTATATCGTAGGGAAGAGGGTCCTCTATATCGTCGTATTCTGCGTGACCGTCCTCGTATTCGTAAGCGATGTCTGCCGCGCGCGTGATGCCGCGCACGATCTGGTGGTACGCCATTTTATCGTATTCGTCGGAGAAGCGGTTGAACACAACGAGGTCTGTGTTGTTTATCTTGTCCACAACGAGCGAGCGCATATTTGCGTTGTACTCAAGGAACGTTTCCGCATCTCAGAACATCATTATCTGCGGAATGAGCCAACCGCGGGGAACGGCGGCAAAAAGATCCGTTATAAGCCACATACCGTTGTATTCGCAAAGAATACGCTCTGCCTTGTGCTTTTCCTGCAGGCTTTGCAGGTTCACGGGGTTAAGCTCGCTTTTGTCTTCTATCGTTTCGATGAAGATATTTTTTTCCGCGAGGAATTCCTCGTCGAACTCCTCTATGCCCTCTTCGCAAAGGAGAAGAAGAGTTTTCGCGCCGTCGTCAAACTGACCTTCTGCTATCGTATCGTTGATAAATTTTGTTTTGCCGCCTTCAAGGAAGCCGACAAAAAGGTAAAGAGGTGTTTCTTTCATATTTTCACGCTTTCAATTTTACGCCGAAAAGCTCGGAAACCGCGGATTTGTTGATTTTTGAGCCGATAACGCAAAGCTTGCCGATAACGTCGGGTTCGCCCGTGCGCACGTCTGCCTCACCGGGAACGAAGTCAAAATAGATAAACTTGCCGCATTCGCAGGCAACTATGCCCTTTGCGCGCAAAATCTTGCCGTATTTTTCTTCATCGTTGAGCGCTTCAAGCTTTTCTTTGATTTCTTCAATTGTAAATTTCTTCGTTGTTTCCGCGCCGATGCTTTCAAACACTTCGTCGGCATGGTGAT
>JAFTLJ010000011.1 GCA_017456005.1 Clostridia bacterium
CCAACCGCCGAAAGCATAGCCTTTTTTAACCAAGATAGCGCTGTTTACCGTTACGGTTTTGCCAACCTCTGTTTTCGCCGTTGTTTTTGTGGTTCTGTCGGAATTTGCATAAACCGTTACAGTTGCTTTTGTTTTTTCCACAGGTTCGGGAAGCGTATAGAAATCCTTTTCAAAAACTGCCGTGCCGTTGGAGGTTTCCGCCGTTATTTTCACAATATAGTTTTTGTTTGCGGAAAGACCTGTGTAATCTACGTTGAATTTATAATCTGAATTTAACGTTATGTCGTTCGTTTTTATAACAGCCTTTGTGGAAGAATCGATAAGCTCGCATTTCGCGGAATTGAGCGTGGAATAATTGAGTGTATCGAGCGTAACTGCCACCGTGGCGGATGTCTGCTGAATATTTGATGTCCAAACAGACCATTCGGGTGTTTGCTTAAGGTCGTAAGCACCCGTAACTTTTATCGTCATTTCCTCGCCAAAGCCGGAGGTTACTTCGATTTTAAGGTTTTCAACAAGCTTCGCCTCTTCCTCTGTCAAGCTCGTATACCAAGTTTTGCTTACGGGGAATTTGTAATCGCTTACTTTAAACACGCTGTAATTGCCGCCAAACGCCGCATTTACAGCCTGACCGCTTGTTCTTTTTATATTTTTCGTATTCGTTGCATATACGGCAAGCGTGGGGTCATTGCCGTCGTTGGAGTTATTTGCCGCTGTGCTGCTGTAGTTGTTTTCGTCCACATGCCAGATAACTATACCCTGTGCATTGCCGATTCCGTATTTATCAAACGCTTCACCTTCGTAATCGGGGGAAACGTATCTGTTTTCTATAAGGTAATATTCGCCGGGGTCGGGTGTGCAAAGCTTTATAACGTTATAGGTGCCTTTGCTGCTCGTTTTGGAATAGAGAGTGTATTCGCCGTCTTTCGTAACTCTTTCCGGCACGTAGAAGCCGTAGCCCGTAAGCTCGGAAGTCATCGTAAAAGGGTCTATATGCGCGGGCTGTCCGCCGTGGCAACCCTTGCCCATAAGGGAGTAATAACCTGTTGTAAAGTGATAGCCGGGGTCGCTGGAAGAAGCAGATTTATCTGTGTCGTAATAGTCGGGTGCGCCGAGGTAGTGGCCGAGCTCGTGTGCCCAAACAGCAAACTCCGTAGCCTTATCTGCGCGGGAACTCATAGAGCTCCAAGCACCTGTTATAAACAAACCGCCGTAGCCTACGGTATAACCGTCTGCATCATAAAGCATAGGTTTGGCAGGATTGTGGCTTCTGTAATAAGCGCGAGAGCGAAAAACCTCTATGCCTGTTGTCGTGCCGTATGGGGTCTGAGCAAGCTCTGCACCGCCGTTGATAAACGAAACTATAAGCTCGCGTTCGTCGATTTTACCGTTGCCATTCTTATCGAAAACAGAAAAATCCACGTACTCATCGGCCTGCTTTATTGCGTCTGCGTAATAATAAACCCACGAATCCTTTAGTTCAAGGTGGGGGCCTTTTATATTTACCTCTACAACACCGTCGTTCGCAACGCCGTTTTTAGCAGGGTCTGCATACGTTTCGGGTGCGGGAGTGAAGTAGAATTTGTCGTTAGACATGAGCTTGTAGTAGTTTTTAAGCGTCTGCCCTTCTTCGCCGTAAAGCATATCATACCAAACATCGTGGTTGAAGTGGCACCACTGCTCGCCGTAAAGGTCGTTTCCTTCTGTTTTAACAGCGCTTACGTTTCTGCCGTCTGCATTATCATCTATACCGTTGCCGTTTGGGTCGAAGTTTACAACTATGCAAAGCATCGGGATAGGATCGGGGCACTCTACGGTGGGGTTATAGCCCGTTATGGGATATTGAATATTGCTTTCGTCCGCAGCACCTACAACAAAAGGGATAAGCGTTGCAAAAGCGCTGCCGAGCATAAGCACGGAAAGCACGAGTGCGAGCGCACGAATAAATTTTTTGCTTTTTTTCATATGGGTATTTCCTTTCGCAAACCGTTTTACATAAAATTTCAAAAACACGCTTTATTTTCTGCTCGTAATGTGGTAAAATATATGCGTATTAACAAAACCAAGCGAAACGGCATATCTAATTGTATTATATAACTTTTACCTCGTTTAGTCAATATAATCAAAGTTCAAACACCGAAATTCGTCATTTTCGTCAAATCGCAAAATTTCACATTGTGAATTATGTCCAAGTCGAATTTTGCACCACACACAGCAAAAATATATTTACAAATGAAAGAAGGTAACAAAATGTCAAAAATCAAAATGCCGCCCTCCACGCTCCTTGCTCCCGTGCCTGCCGTTATGGTTTCCTGCGGCAACAAAGAGGAGGGCACAGACATCGTAACGATAGCGTGGACGGGTATTATCAACTCCCACCCCGCAAAAACGTACATTTCCGTGCGCCCCGAGCGTTTTTCCTACGGTATAATCAAAAAGAACGGCGAATTTGCCATAAACCTCGTTTCTGCAGAGCTTGCACGCGCCGCGGACCTTTGCGGTATGAAAACGGGTGCCAAGGTGGATAAATTCAAGGAAGCGAAGCTCACGCCCGAATATGTGGAGGATGCGGCGTGCCCCATAATAGCGGAATCGCCCATTTCCCTTATTTGCAAGGTAACAGACGTCATCCCCCTCGGCTCGCACGATATGTTCATAGCAGAAATAAAGTCTATTTACGTAAACGACGGGCTTATGGAGGAAGGCAAGCTTTGCATAAACCGCGCGCACCTGGCCGCATACGCACACGGCGAATACTATACGCTCGGCAAACGCATAGGCAAATTCGGATTTTCCGTTAAAAAGAAAACTCCGCCCAAAAAGAAATAAGGAAAAGAGCGCATATGCGCTCTTTTTTGTTTAGGGAACAAAATATCGAGGGTTTGGCGCGCCTTAACGCCTTTGCAGACATAGCAAGTCTGTGCACCATAACCTTGCGACGGGGTTCGGCACATTTTTGCGAGTATGCGAGTGAAAATTCGTGACGGCAGTCGCGCCGCAAAGCCGAAAATGGAACAAACGAAGCGATAAAACGGCACGTTTTCTGCTTCTTTTGCCGCGCCTTTTCTTTCAGATAAAGAAAAGCGCGAATATAATAATTTTCAAAAATCGTGCAAGCGATTTTTGCCACACGAAAAAAATTCCTCCGAATTTTCTCGGAGGAATTTTTACGTTCGGTTTTATCAATACATACCGCCCATACCTGCGCCTGCGGCAGCGGCTGCAGCTGCTGCTTCAGCCTTGGGGTCGGGCTTGTCGGCAACGACAGCTTCCGTTGTGAGAACCGTGGAAGCAACGCTTGCCGCGTTCTGGAGCGCGGAACGGGAAACCTTTGTGGGGTCGATGATGCCCGCTTCGAACATATCAACGTATGTTTCCGTAGCGGCATCGAAACCATAGCCCGCTTTATCGCTGTTTTTGATATTGTTTATAACAACAGCGCCTTCAAAGCCAGCGTTGCTTGCGATCTGGCGAACGGGCTCTTCGAGAGCTTTGAGAACGATCTTAACGCCTGTTTTTTCGTCGCCGTCTACATCGGGAAGAAGCTTTTCAACGTCGCGGATTGTGCTGAGGAATGCGATACCGCCGCCTGTTACGATGCCTTCTTCAACAGCAGCTTTCGTCGCGTTGAGAGCATCTTCGATACGGAGCTTCTTTTCCTTCATTTCAACTTCTGTAGCCGCACCTACTTTGATTACGGCAACACCGCCTGCGAGTTTTGCAAGGCGTTCCTGAAGTTTTTCTTTGTCAAATTCGCTTGTTGTCGTTTCAATAGCCGCGCGAATCTGTGCTACGCGAGCCGCGATATCGGAAGCGTCGCCTGCGCCGCCAACGATGATCGTGTTGTCTTTGTTGATCTTAACCTGGCGCGCACGGCCGAGCTGGTAGATGGTAGTATCTTTAAGCTCAAGACCGAGTTCGCTCGTGATAACCTCGCCGCCCGTAAGGATAGCGATATCACGGAGCATTTCTTTGCGTCTGTCGCCAAAGCCGGGGGCTTTAACGGCTAC
>JAFTLJ010000095.1 GCA_017456005.1 Clostridia bacterium
GTAAAAACGTTTGGTTAGTTAGTGTTTTTAACGCATAGGGTCCACCCGTTCCCATTCCGAACACGGAAGTTAAGCTATGCAGTGCCGAAAATACTCGACTGGAAGCGGTCCGGGAAGATAGGTCGATGCTAACACAAAAGAAATAGTTGGTCTTTTTAACGCATAGGGTCCACCCGTTCCCATTCCGAACACGGAAGTTAAGCTATGCAGTGCCGAAAATACTCGACTGGAAGCGGTCCGGAAAAATAGGTCGAGGCCAACTTTTCTCTATTTGCCTAATTAGCTCAGTCGGTTAGAGCATCTGACTGTTAATCAGGGGGTCGTTGGTTCGAGTCCAACATTGGGCGCCAAAAAGAAAACGAGAGGTTTTACCTCTCGTTTTTCTTTTTATTTTCACTTTTGCTCCCGTACCAACTCCGCCCCTGTTAACCACCAGATGCTTTCCAAAGACGGAACTAAGCGAAGTTGGTTAGTTCGCGAGTTAAAACAACCTAAACGGTTGTTTTAACGACGCGAAAGGCACGAAGCAAGCATTTTTGAAGAAAATCTGCGATTTGCGCGCAAAAATGCTATGCGCCTGCCGTGTCGGTTGCACTTTGTTTGCACAAGATAGAAACGCTGCACGAAACGGCTGTTTTTCTTTTGCGAAAGCGTCTCCCCACACTTTGTTCGCACAGGAGAGCTTTTGCTAATCAGCATAAAGCAAAAGCATTTATTTTTCATATACAAGGATATCTCTCAAGTTTACATCAATTATGCGATTGCAAAACTTAAATCCGCAAGCTGCAAGAATTTCCTCTACGTTTTGTGAGCCGGCGTACATTCTTAATTGTTTTAGCCAATATATCATTTCTTCATCAGAAAAGTTGTATATGGAAAAATCTCGGTAGGATTGCGTATTACGGATATTGTGAGTGCACTCTATTACAAATTTTCCACCGGGCTTTAACACTCTGTACGCTTCTTTTAAAATTGTGGGGATTTCTCTGCATTCGTTTAAGCCATGACAACAACAAACCGATGTAAACATACAGTCATTAAAAGGTAAGTTCCATAGCGATGCGGCAATTCCCAAGCCGTTTACGTTGTAATATTTAGCGAGAGCATCTGCGTTTTTTGCACAGATAAAGTCAATATCAACGCCCATATAAAAATCGCGTTCAGTCATTCTTTTCATAACGCGATTAGTGCCACCGCCCGCGCCTATCGTGAGCTCAAGAATATGGTTGCTTTGCAAATGAAAAATGTTATCGATGTAAATATTCCGATGTAACTGATGTTTTTCCTGTAATTTGGAAGCTTGGGCGGCTTTTTGCTCCCCATTTGATATTTTGGAGCTTACAGTAATAGCTTTTATCATCGTGTCTGTATCAATATCATCAATGGAATTATTTCTTCCCGAAATCCACACGGGCTTGCCAACCTCGGCATATTTTTCCAACCGTCTTATAAATTCCGCTTTATCGGGAATCTGTGACTTCATAAATTCCGCCGATATTTTGCGCCAACCGGCAAAATCGTGCGGATAGAAATTTTTCCAGTTTTCTTCGAAAAACTTTTTTAGCGTATCAATATCTTCCCAAAATAAAACATCGTCTATTGCATTAAAAACCATTTTGCATTACCTCTTCTTGATTTTTTTTTATTATAGCATTTCGCCTTTGCAAATACAAGACTTGAAATTTTATCGATTTTGTGGTATAATATATATGCAAAAAAGCTTTGTAAATTAAAAAACGCTCGATTTTCGGGCGTTTTTGCTTTTTATAAAAAATCCACTTGATTCGTTAGTTCATCTCAATAAACGTGATATTGAAATAGTATATTTCGAATGTTATAATATAATCAGAAAGCGCGCTTCGATTATTTTAGAAGGGATTATATTTATGAATTTGAATTTTGCTGAAAATTTTAAAAATCTCCGTAAACAAAAGGGAATAACGCAAGAGAAGATTTCCGAAGCTTTAGGGGTTTCCAGCCAATCTGTTTCGCGCTGGGAGCTCGGTATTTGCTACCCCGATATAGAGATGCTGCCTTCTATTGCAAATTATTTTGGTGTGAGCGTGGATAATCTTTTGTCTAACGATGTTGATTCCAAGAAAAAGGATCTTAAGCTTTTCAAAGAAAAGATGGCGTCTTTTGATGAATATACAGAGGAACTGATCGAATTTGTAAGCGAATACTGCAAAAAATACCCCGATGTGGATTATTATGCTTATGAGCTTATGTGGGTGATAAAGGGCTACATTGTGGTCGATGAAGAAAAAACCGGAAAATATATGCCCGTTTTGCTGAAAAACGCAGAAAGGCTTCTACCCACACAGTATCGCACAGCTGTTATTCATATTATGGCGGTGGTAAGCCCCGAAAATGAGCTTGAAAAATGGCTGAATATGGCTCCGTACAGCGGGTTCAGCCGCCGCGCCTGCCTTGTTTTCCGCGCCGCAGCCCATGACGAGCATGAAACGAACGATATACAGCAGGGGCTGGAAGTGTTTGAAACATTTGCAATCCAGCTTGACAGACGTTTTCCCGATAAGCTCGGCTCCGCCAAAAAAGCTTTGTTCCAAAAATCTGTTTTGCGAACAATAGAATCCTTTGGCGAAAACGGCGAAATTCCCGATGCATGGAAAGCCTTCTATGCTTATAAGCAGCTTGTTTTGGCGGCTTGCCTTTTTGCACAGAAGAAAACGGAGGAGGCTTGGGAAAATTTCGATTCCGCTATTGAAAAGTGCAAATATATATATTCGCTCGAGGAAAAATGGCTTTCCGTTGGCGGCAGGCTATTTGCAAATATAAAGGTCAGCAAGGATTGGAATTTTGCTGTCGATGAAAAGGGAAACGAGCATAGATTGTTTGGAATAACGTATCGCTCGTTTTCCGATATGAAGCTTATATACGATCTGCTGACGTATCCCTGCTGGTCTTGGTTCAACTCTGTAAGAGAAACTGAAAAATATAAAGCCGCCGTGAAATGGGTGAGTGAGGCAAAAGAAAATATAAAAGACAGCAGAATATAGTAGCAAAAAACACCGCCGCCGCGGTGTTTTTTGTCATTATTGACATATTTACAGCTTTATGGTAAAATATCAATATGATAAAAATAACGATGGGGGCGAAAGAAGACGATGGGAAATCCCGAATTTGATTTTGAATTTATGGGTAACAGCACGCGAAATCCGCTTGAAAATATGCCCAAAAAAGAAGGAAAAATTGTTTTTGAAGATAATACGACCAATAAAAAGGAAGTAACGCTTACTCTTTCCGATAAAGAGGTGGAAAAGCTCGCCGAGGAACTGAACAGGGCTTTGGATGAATACAGGAGGGAGCAGGAAGAAAAAAGAAGAAAAGAAACCGAAGAAACGCTGAATGCCATAAGAAAAAACTTAGAGGAGCTTAAACGCAGATTGCCTCAAAAGCTGAATTTCGTTTTTGCAAACGGGATGAATCTTTTTCAAGGTGTGCGAATAATGTTGCCTTCGTTCTACGGATATGGATATGGCATGTATATTGTTTCTGCCTGCGTTTCTTATGAGGGGAAGGAATACGTTATATTGCGTCCGGAATATGTAAATCTATACACGGTATGTTACGCGTCGAGCGGAATGCTTTTTCAGGAGATGAATATGAACATCAGCAATGCTATTCTAAATTATTGTACGAGCCAATATTGGCTTGTGTGAGGTTACTATGACCGACATAGAAAAAGTACGTAAAATTATAAAAGAGAGCGAAAACATCGTGTTTTTCGGCGGCGCCGGCGTTTCGACCGCCAGCGGTATACCCGATTTTCGCGGCACGGGAGGCTTGTATAACAATGCAGATAGTTTTTCTGAAGCGCCCGAAACGATACTGCACAAAAATTATTTGCTTGCTAAGCCCGCAAAATTTTATGAATATTATAAAAAATGTATGCTCTACCCGAATGCCGAGCCGAATGGCGCGCACAAAGCGCTCGCTCGCCTGGAGGAAAAGGGCAAATTGAAAGCTGTTATTACGCAGAATATAGACGGGCTTCACAGCGCGGCGGGCAGCAAGAACGTAATAGAGCTGCATGGCTCTGTTGCGCGCAACTACTGCATAAGGTGCGGAAAAGAATATCCGCTTGCCCACGTTGCAGAGGCAGAGAATGTGCCGCTTTGCACCTGCGGCGGAATGGTGCGCCCCGACGTGGTTATGTACGGCGAAATGCTGGACGCAGACGCTTGGCAGCGCGCACAGCAAGCGATCTTGCGAGCAGACGTGCTTATAGTGGGCGGAACCTCGCTTACGGTTTACCCTGCGGCAGGCTTGCTCGATTATTACTATGGCGACCATTTGATAATTATAAACAAAACCCCCACTCCTTTCGACGATAAGGCGGAATTTGTACTCCGCGAGCCTATCGCGGAGGTGCTGGAGGCTGTAGTACGGAGGCATTTATGGGGATAAAAAACAAAATAGCGCAATATAAGGAATGGAAAAGCGGCGTGAAGCACTGCACCTTCAACCCCGACGGCCCGGGCGTGGTGCGCATACACATGGTGCCGCCGAAATTCAATCTTTTCAAAAACGCGCCGTACATAGTAATCCTAAACGGCTACTATCTTTTGCCCATCGGCTATTCGTGGGCGATACTGCTTTCCACATTTATAGAAGAAGTAAACACTTTCGACGGCAAGGAAATGAGCGAAGAAGATGTGAACAGCGTATTTGAAAATACCCTAAAAAAAACGCGTCACGTATATTCGCACGTGCCGGAAGATGTCCTTAACGAGGATTTAGAGGAAATTTTAGATATAATTTTCGAGATCGCACACGGAGGAAGCGTAGACGCGGAAATAGAAAAGCTTTCCGTCCGCGCATATGCCGGGCGAATGAGCGCACCGCACAGAATGGACCTTATGGTAAGCGCGATGACGGATGAGTGCGGCGAATGGAAATGCAACCAGAAATGCATTTTCTGCTATGCGGCAGGGCAAGAATACGCAAAAGTGCGCGAACTTTCCACGGAAGAGTGGAAAAAGGCTATAGATAAGTTGCGTGCGGCAGGCGTGCCCATGCTCACGTTCACGGGCGGCGAGCCTACGCAGAGGGAAGACATAGCAGAGCTTGTGGAGCACGCAAAATGGTTTATAACGCGCCTTAACACAAACGGCGTGAATGTTACAAAGGAGCTTGCGGCAGAGCTAAAAAAAGCAGGGCTCGACAGCATGCAGGTGACGCTTTATTCCCATGACGAGGCGGTGCACAACACGCTGGTGGGCAGCGCACACTTCAAAGATACCGTGGAGGGTATAAAGAACGCCGTGGCGGCAGGGCTTGATATAAGCGTGAACACACCTCTTTGCAGAAAAAACGCAGATTATGCCGAAACACTAAAGTTTATACACTCGCTCGGCGTGCGATTTGCTACGGCAAGCGGGCTTATTTGCACGGGCACAGCGAGCGCAAACCACGAAAACTACGATTTGACCGAAGAGGAGCTTTACAGCGCTGTACGTGCCGCAAAAGCTTTTTGCGATATGCACGATATGGAGATGGACTTTACCTCCCCCGGGCTTATAGCAAAGGAGAAGTTAGAGGAAATAGGGCTTAATGTGCCTATGTGCGGCGCGGCGCTCAGCAATATGGCAGTAGCGCCCGACGGCACGGTGGTGCCGTGCCAAAGCTGGCTTTGCGAGGGTGCGAGGCTTGGAAATATACTTACAGACAGCTTTTCGCGCATATGGAAGCACAAAACGGCGCTCGCTTTGCGCAAAATGAGCGAAAAAGAAGCGCTTTCCTGCCCGTTCAGGCGCTCTTTGGGAAAGGAGAAGAAAAATGGCAAATAGACGAAAAAAAGAACCGGATAGCTTTTCCCCCGAATACGTAAAGAAGAACAGAACGTTCCCAAAGGCAAATACGGTCTGGCTCGTTATTTTGGTTATCTTGCAGACGGCGGCGCTCATTTTTGCCATAGCCTATACCCCTAAACCGCAGGACGTTATAAAGGAATACGGCATAACCGTAACTCCTTTGGAAGATGGCACGCTCGATATAGAATATTCCTTTGTTTGGAACGCGCTCGACACGGGCGAGGAGCTCACCTGGGTGGAAATAGGTATGGCGAACCCGAATTTTACTATCTATAAAAATTCGCTTTCGCAGGAAATAAACCGTGCGGAAAAGTATATGGATTACGCGCGAATATATTTCGAGCGCGCATACAAGGGCGGCGAAACGCTGGAATTTTCTTTTAAAATAAACCAGGGCGGCTTGCTTCATAGCCAAGGCGACGGCTATTTCTACTCTTTCGTTCCGGGTTGGTTCAACTCCACGCCTGTGGAGCATTACACGTTCCGCTGGGATAAATCGAGCCTTATAAAAACCGCCAACGCAAATACTGTGCGCGAGGGATATTATATTTGGGAAGGCGAGATGGATTGCGGCACTTATGTTATGATGAATGTAAACTACGCCGAGCGTGCTTTCGAGGGCATCACGCCTACAATCTATATACCGTTTGATTCAGAAGATGTATATAATCAGCTTGCAGACGACAAAGCGGGTATAGTATTCTTTATGATTATAATTATTCTCGGCATAGGCGTAGCAGAGCTTTATATTGTGGACAGCTTCGTTTCCTACAACCGCGGCAGAGGTTTTCTTTCGGGCTATGGCCACCACGTTCACCTCTACGGCAGGTATAACCGCAGATATGCGGATGCGAGAGATAGGCATATGGCACAAAGCAGCAGTAGCAGGGGCGGCTTCCGCGGCGGCGGTTGCGCGTGTGCTTGCGCCTGCGCTTGCGCGGGCGGCGGCAGAGCAGGCTGTAGCCAAAAGGATACGTATGAAAACAAAAAAGTTAAATACAAAAAGTGATGCCAAGGGGTGTCTTCCATAAAGCAGGTTTTACCTGCCGAGAAACAAAAGGAGTACGAGCGTTTTGTTCGTACTCCTTTTTTATACTATCGGGCGGTAATAAGCCTCCCTTTACACAAGGGAGCCTTTCTTTATGTTCATCTATGACTTGTCAATTTTCCTGACAAGCACTGCTTTTGTGGACACAAAAGCCTTTTTAGCATCTATAAAAACAAGAAATTAACTCAACTGCAAAATAGATTGCGGATGCAGTAGCTGCAACAATCATTAAAGCTGCTACAATCCAAATAAATATTTTTATCCACTTCGACTTTGTTTCTTTCGTTAAATGTATAATTGACACTGCAATATAATCTATAACCAAAGCAAATAGTATTAAAATAGCAATAGCGGATATTTTATCATTAAGTGTATTTGCATAAACAATAAATTTATTTGTTTCTATTCCCCAAGGTTCAATAGGTATATCCGGAATTATCAAGAAAACTATGTTTGTCAGTAAAACAATTCCTATGCCGAGATAAAAAGGAATGCCACAAAAAGACATCTTGTTTTTGTCTTTCTTCAAGCGTCTGGTTCTTCCGTAAATCGACATGCTGTCTAACAAAACAATACGCAAAACGGTATTGTTGATGGAAATATATTTTCCTTTTTGATAACGGCTATCATATCCTGCAAGAAGTCGGACAAAAAATATTGATAAAGCAAAAATCAAGTACACCATTACCATACTTGTTACCACCTCTCTTAATTATATTATATCATATTTTTCAGCGTTTTTCAATAATGAATAAATGCTTTGATTAAATAACCTCGGTATTTAAAAAATACTTTTGGCGTACCTGCCTTATCGCAGGTACGCCAAAGCATCACTTTTTGTATTTATAGCGTTCAAAAACTCAATATCAACTGATATTCAATATCGTTTTTGTTGACTTTACGGTGTTGTTTTTGTACAATAAAATCAAAGAAAACACATTTTGAGGTGAAAAAATGAACGATTATAATTTCGGCAATTTTGTGTGCATGTTGCGGGAGAAAAAGGGGCTCACGCAGGCGGATGTGGCGAGCGCGCTGGGCGTCACCCCCGCCGCTGTTTCCAAATGGGAAAACGGTAGCTCCAAACCGCGTGTGGAAGTGCTTTTCCGCCTCGCAGAGCTTCTCGGCGTAAAACCGGAAGAGCTTATGGCGGGAAAATATTTGGAAGAGGAAACCGAGCTTGAAAAATGGAAAAAGTATATGAAAATACCGAAGCTCGGCAAAAAGGGAATTATTATTTTGCTTTCTTCCGTTTTGGGCGGAATCTTGATTATAACCGCGCTTGCCGTGTCTATTGTTTTTGCCGTGATGAACGCGCAGAAAAATACTGCGGAATACCAAATGGCATACGAATACGTGGTAAACAGCAAAGCCTTTGCCGAAGCGGGCATAGAGGAAAAGGATTTGCGTTTTAACAGCTATTCCCACAGAACGGGCACAGGCGCGAACGGCGAAAGAATTTACGAGGCAGAGTACGGCTTCACCGTAGGATTTAAAAAGAATTTCACAGTCATACTTCACAAAAGCGGCGAAAGCTGGTACGTTTGCGAAGACTGCACGCACTTTGAATAGAAAAAAAGCACTCTTAGTGCTTTTATACCGCTGTCGGCGCGAGGAGAACAAACGGGAAAACGGGTATGTTGCGCAAGATCCAGTATGCTATTATTACTGCAACCACCGTTATACCGAACCATTTGCTCTTTACTTCGGGAAATGGCAAAACATCCTTGCCGAAAACAAAGCCGAGATACAGCTTTGCCACGTAGTATATGAGGAACGGCAGAGAAATGAACATAAGCGGCTGGTAGCGGAAGGCGGCGTAAAAATCGAGGTGCAAAAGCGCGAGAAAACATCTGCCGGAACCACAGCCTGCACAGTACAGCCCCGTTATCTCATAAAAAAGGCATGGCGGCGTTTTGCCAAGAAGAAAGAATACTGTGGCTATGAGCATGGCGCCTGCAGGCACGCCGATGCTTATAAGAAGGCGCAGTTTTTTGTTTTTATAATATTTTTCCATAGAAAGCTCCTTTCGAAAAAGGGTGAACGTAAAAATCCCGCTTGAAGCGGGATTTTGTGTTTGAATTTACATTGCGCCCATTGCGCCGACCATTGCCATAACTACTACGAGAACTATGTAGAGGACGATGACCACAGCGCCGCCTATAGTACCGATAAGGTTGCATGTCTTTGCTGTTTTGAGCTTCTTTGCTTCTTCTTCTGCCGTAGCAGCATCTTTAGCGATAACCGTAAAGATGAGAGCCGCGATACCGAGGGGTGTGCAGCAAACAAGAAGGTTGATGATAGACCAAACGAGCTGTGCTACGTTGAGGTTGCCGGAAGCCTTTTCGGGGGCGGGGGCCGCGTTGATTTCCTGAACGGGAATTTCGATTTCGGGTGTAACTACTTCTGCGGGAGCCTGTTCTGCCTGTGCTGTGCCGCAAGAGGGGCAGAATTTTGCGCTTTCTTCAAGCTGAGCGCCGCAATTTTTGCAAAATGCCATGATGAAAATCTCCTTTATATATTGAAATATTGGGTTAAAAACTTTTTAATATAATCATTATACAAATATATTAGCCTTTTGTCAATACAATTCCGCGAAATTTGTCGTTTGGGCGCTTTTTGGTTATTTTTCGGGGGTGTATTGGTAGGCTATGCGTTCGCTGCCGTTTTCCACGTGTATTATGCCGCAGGGTACAAAGCCGTTTTTGCAAAGCATATTCTGCATTGTAATATTGTCTTTGTGCGTGTCGGCGCGCACGTTTTTGCTGTGCGCCTTGCAGAAATCCAGCGCCGCTTTGCCTATGCCGCGCACCTCGCCGTCGCTCGCCATGCGGTGCATAACGTTATACGGCTTATCGTCGGGCCACGCGCCCTGTTCTATAACTGCGTAAGTGGGGTCCGCCCCCTCTATAAAGGCAAAAACGCCGTGTATTTTTCCGTTTTCCGTGCAGAGGTATAAATTGCCGCTTTCAATATCGTTTTTCACGATTTCTTCTGGTGGGTAGGTCGTGCCCCATTGTGTTTCGTTGCCGTGTGCACGCATATACGCGCGCGCCGCCGCGTAAACGCGCAGAATTTCGGGCAGCTCGAAAAGTGTAGCTTTCTGTATATTCATAGAACCGTGCTCCTTAAAATAATGCTATCTATACTTATATTACTATGAGTTTACCGCAAAATACACAAAAAGTCAATAAACTTTTCGTCAATATATGTTAAAATAAGTCTTGATTTTTTTGAAAAAGTGTTGTATAATATATAGCGTAGTTTCGCCGGTGTGGTGGAATTGGCAGACGCGCCGGACTCAAAATCCGGTGGTAGCGATACCATGCGGGTTCGACCCCCGCCACCGGCACCAAAAACCGCAAACATAGGTTTGCGGTTTTTCTTTTTTATCGGGAGCTTTACTTATGGAATTTGAAAGATTTAAACCTTTATTTAAGCTTATAGAAAGCGAAATGCAAAAAAGAGAGCGCACGGTGCTTGCCATAGACGGTGCTGCCGCCTCCGGCAAAAGTACGCTCGCCGCATTTTTGGCGGAGAAATACGGCGCGGAAACCGTGCATATGGACGATTTCTTCCTGCCGCACGAGCGCAAAACGACGGCGCGCCTTGCTGAATTCGATGGCAATATAGACCGCGAGCGCTTTGCCGCCGAGGTTTTGCCTTATATAAGAGAAGCAAAGCCTTTTTCATACGGCAAATACGATTGTTCCGCAGGGGCGGTGCTTTCACGTATTGAACTTGGCACGTCTCGCCTCGCCGTGGTGGAGGGGGTATACAGCCTTTCGCCGTGCTTTGAGCGCTTTTACGATATAAAAATTATGCTCACGATCAGCAAGGAGGAACAGCTCGCACGCCTAGAGGAGAGGTGCGCCCCGTGGCAACTTGAAAAATTCAAAAGCGTATGGCTGCCGCTGGAGGAGCGATATTTTACGCTCGGCGGCATACGCGAAAAGTGCGATATCGTGTTATGAAACCGTTTCCATATATTGTGTGTTGTGGAAAGCGGCCACCTTATGTTACAATAAATACAGAAAGCCGAGAGGTTTTCTGTATTTTAATTTAAAGAGGTGGTATTTTTGAAGAAAAAGATCTTGCCGTTTGTATGTTGTTTTTTTGCCATGTTTTTGCTTATGCCCGCTGTAAGGGCAAATGCTTACACAGGCGTTAACGTGTACATAAACGGCAAAAAACTCACGACAAGCGACACTCCGAGAATTATAAACAGCACGACGTACGTTCCCCTGCGCGATATGTGCGAGCTTTTCGGCGCAGACAGCATTTCTTGGAACGATGGTACAAAGACCGCCACTATATACGCGCGCGGCATTAAAATCTACATAACACAGGGCAACACGTATATAGTGGCAAACGGGCGCTATTTTGCAGGCGGCGAGCCCGTGCGCAACATAGGCGGCAGGCTGTACGTGCCGGTGCGGCTGCTTGCGGCGGCTTTTGCAAGCGGCGTTTCCTGGAACGGTGCGAGCTATACCGTTAAAATAAGCGACAGCGGCGGCGTGCCCGTTTCGGGCGAGGCATATTACGATGCCAACGAGGTATATTGGCTTTCGCGAATAATATATGCGGAAAGCGGTGCAGAGCCTTTTCGCGGCAAAATTGCCGTGGGCAACGTGGTGCTCAACCGCGTGGCGAGCGCGCAGTTCCCAAACAGCGTTTACGGCGTTATTTTCGATAAAAAATACGGCACGCAGTTTTCGCCCGTGGCGAGCGGCACTATCTACAAAGCGCCAAATGCCGATTCCGTTATAGCGGCGAAAATTTGCCTGGAGGGCTATTCGGTAAACAAAAATATACTCTATTTTATGAACCCGAGCCTCGCCACAAATAATTGGATATCGAAAAACCGCCCGTATGCCTTCCGCATAGGCACACATAATTTTTACTATTAAAAAACCAGGCTTTTAAAAGCCTGGTTTTTGTATTATTTATTCTGCTATGCGAATTTCGTCGAAATCGCCCGTTTCACATTGTGCGCTGGTGTTGTCGCCAACAGCAAGGACCTTGCCGTATTTATTAAGGGCGACTGTGTGGTTTCTGCCTGCGGCGATGGCGCGTATACCCGTCCATTTCTGCACGTTACATTGACCGTAGCCGTTGTAACCCGTGGCGATACAAGTGCCGTCTTTGCAAAGCCCTACCGTGTGGTAGTTGCCTGCGGCAATGGCGCGTATACCGCTCCATCTGCCTACCTCACATTGGTTGTTGGCGTTGTTGCCCATAGCAACGCAGCACCCGTTTTTGCGCAAGCCCACTATGTGCAGTCTGCCTGCGGCAACGTCTGCAATACCTGCCCAGTGCTCTGCGCCGCCTTCGCCGTCTATGTTTATGCCTGCGGCGCATACCGTGCCATCGGAGCGCAAGCCTACGGTATAGTTATTGGATGCGGAAATGGCAACAATGTCTTGCCAATCTTCCACGTTGCATTGGCCGTATGTATTGTCGCCCGTGGCAACGCAGGTGCCGTCCAGGCGCAAGCCTACTGTGTGTGCCACGCCTGCGGAAATATTGCATATTGTGCTCCATCTGCCGACATCGCATTGGTTATTGCCGTTGTAGCCAACGGCATCGCACGTGCCGTTGCGGAAAAGCGCTACCGTGTGGTAGGAGCCTGCGGTGACAGCCATAACGTTTTCCCATTCCTCTACGTTGCATTGGCCGTAGTTGTTGTGACCTGTGCAGAGCACGTTGCCGTTTTCGCGCACAGCCACCGTGTGCAGACCGCCTGCGGAAATAGTCGTGGTGCCTTCGCGCGGCTTTGCGGGAATTGGGTTGAAGGAGGGGCGTTCTATCATGGTGGTTTTTGCAAACTCTTCCTCCTCTTCCTTTTCATCTGCGAGAGAGGAGATCGCCTGCAGGTCCTTGGGAAGGGTTATTTCACGTGTGAAATCTTCCGACATGGGCGAGGTGCGCTTTACCCCTACCTTCAGCACCTCTGCCTTGGTTTCTGTTTCGTGGGTTTCCGTTTTTTCCTCTTCGGGCTTTGTATATTCCTCTGTATAAGTGGAAAAAGCGGCAGGGGCGTACATATCTGTGTAGGAAAGCTTATCTTCTTTTTCTTCTGCTTCTTCTTTTACGGCGGCTCTCGCTATTTTCCAAAACGGAATTATTAAAACGAGCGAAGCCACCGCAAGGGCGATGAGTACGAACGAAACGGTAATGTTTTCTTTAATAACGAGAAGCGCGAGAGCAGAAAATATCAGCGCTTCTGCAATAAAGACTATACCCGATAGTATTTTTAGTTTTTTACCTGTTTGTTCTGACATATGAAAAATCACCCTTTCAGTTATTTTCGATAGATTTTTTTATATTGGAAAGAATTACGCTGTATGCGCCAGAGGTAAGGTGCATATATTCATCGTTTTGGTATTGCGGCTTCAAATATCCGTTTTCGCCTATAAGCAGGGAATGTGAATCTATATAGGGGACGGAAAGGGAAGCGCAGACTTCGCGCACCCAACGGTTAGCCTCCAGCACGGCTTCTTTTGTAATTTTTTTATAGTAGTTTACCGATTTATCGGAAAGCGGCAAAATAGACTGTACGAATATTTTCGTGCCGGGCGAAGCCTCTTTTACTGAAAGCAGCATATTTTTGTATATCCTTTTAAATTCCGCTTCCGAAAGAACGCCCACGCCGCCCGAAACGCCGAGAGTTATAACGAGCACAGGCGGCTTTATCTTTCGCACGGCATCGCGCAGAGTGAGCAGTTCGCCGCTTTGCAGACGAACGCATTTTTCTGTATTTACCGTTGAAAAGCGGACCGTGCTGCCTTGCCCCGACCAAACGCGGGAAGCGGGCACGCCGCCGCGCACAGCCATATGTGCTGTTGTGGAATCGCCGAAGAACACGGCGCTTTCAAATGCCTCTGCCGCCTTTGCACATGGGGCGAGCGCGGAAAAGAGGAGCAAAAATAAAACGAATAATTTTTTTATTTTAAAAAGTTTTTTCAAAGCCCATAACCTCAAAAAATCATAATTTTGCACGCCGATAAAACAAAAGCGCGCCTCTGATTTTAATTGTTTGCGTTTTGCTCGCAGTATATTAGAGGATTTTTAAGGTAATTAAACGAAAAAACGTATATATCTATTATATCAAATATATAAAATCTTTACAATAGGAAAGTTGATTTTTTGCCGAAAAAAATAATTTAAATTTTTTTGAAAAAAGGGTTGACATTTCGTTTTGTTTGTGATATTATGTTATACGTTCCGTAAGGAAATGGTGATGCGCTCGTAGCTCAGTGGATAGAGTGCCCGGCTACGAACCGGTAGGTCGTGGGTTCGAATCCCCCCGAGCGCGCCAGAAAAACTCCGCTTTCGAAAGAAAGCGGAGTTTTGTTTTGCTTAAGTTTTTCTTAACCTCATTGACATTCCGTGCGATTTTGTTTAAAATAGAATCAAAGATATACTTCGGAGGTTATTATGAAAAAGAAGACTGCCATAGGTATAATAGCCGGTATACTTGCGTATTTGCTTGTTATCGCGCTGTTTACATTTTTTACCTTGAAATACGGCTCTGCGGATATAGGCGCTATAGATATCGGGTTGTTTGCCACGATGTTTTACGTGTGCTTTATGATATTTACACCGAAATTGCTTGTCGTTCTTTCCGCAAGCCTTTGGGTATATGAGCTTGTGAGATACTGTAAGCATCGCGAAAAAAAGCGTTTTGCCATATCAAGCGCGGTGTATGCTGTTCTTTTAGTTTTATCCGTGCTGATTGAGATCGCTATGGGGTGAATGAAGTAAGGGGGCTTTTATGTCTAAACCGGAAAAAGCTATTTTTACGAATATGTGTATGATATACGATTCCTACGGAAATATACTCGTTGAAGAACGTGTGAAGGGTAGCTGGCGTGGTATCGCTTTCCCGGGAGGGCACGTGGAGCCGGGCGAGGCTTTCACAGATTCCGTAGTGCGCGAGGTTCGGGAGGAAACGGGGCTTAAAATAGAGCACCCCACGCTCTGCGGTGTTAAGCAATTTCACACCGAAGCGGGCGAAAGGTATGTGGTATTTCTTTACAAATCAGATAAGTTTTCGGGCGAGCTTTCTTCCTCGGCAGAGGGGCGTGTTTTCTGGATAAAAAGGGAAGAACTGAAAAATTACCCTCTTGCGCTCGATTTTGAAGCGCTCGTTCGCGTTTTTGAAGATGATGAAATTTCTGAATTTTTCTGCTATGAAGAAGACGGTAAATATGCAAAACGGCTTTTGTAAGCCGTTTTTTTCTTGAAAAATAAAAATTTTTGTCCGCAAATGCTCTTTTTTTACGCTTATATATATGAAAAGCAAATTTGACATTCAAAATTCGGAGGAAGTCTTGTGAAAAGAGAAAAAATATGCGAAAAAGCGCTCGCCGAGCTGAAAACAGGCGATCTGAATGCGCTTTCCGTGATCTATGATACTATGGCAAGGCAGATTTTTTCGCTTGCGTACACTATTACGGGCAACTACTGCGATGCGGAGGATGCCCTGCAGAATACAATGATAGATATAGCAAAATCCTGCCGCGGCTACAAGGGCGGAAAGCCCACGGCGTGGATATTTACCATAACTCGCCACAACGCGCTGGATATTGTAAGAAAGCGCCAAAAAGAAGCAGAAATTTACATAGAGGAAACGAGCGAGGAACCATCGGAAGAAAACAGGGAATTTGCCTTGCTCGAGACTTTGGATATGCTTGGCGTTCTGGACGAGGATGAAAAGCAGATAGTGCTTATGCGCGTTTACTCGCAAATTCCGTATTCGGAAATAGCGGACGTTATGGGAATAAAGGTTTTTGCCGCACAGAAAAAATATCAGCGCGCCATAAGCAAGCTGAAGAAATACAATCCGTAATAGGGAGGTGCTGAAATGAAAAAAAGAGATATAAAAAACGCGCTTTCGCGCTTCGATGAAACAAAGATACCCGATAAATACAAGATCCTTTCCTCCTGCGGCGTAGAATATAAATATGAGTACACTGAAAAAATGCACAAACGCGTGCGGCATATGAATTTGGTTAGGGTAGCGGCGCTTTTGGTGCTTATAAGCCTGCTTGTTTCCGTTACAACGGCGTTTGCCACGAGCGAGCAGGTTCAGGAATTTTTCGGGTATATAAAAGTGCGCTTTTTCTACGGCGATGGCTCTTATTCGGATAAGATAGTGGGCTCGTATCCTCTGGATAGCGTGCATACGAGCGCACAACAGGGGCAATGGCAGCCTGACGGCATTGTACAGAACCCCGATTATTGGAAAGACCGCCAAAAAGACGTTTCCGGGTACGAGATAGATGTTGTAGATATAAGTGAAGGAGGTATAACTGTACACATATTCGGCGGAGAAGATTTCCGCGTGTATAAGAACTATGTAAAAATAGAGCGAATAGACACTTTTGAACAGTTTGCACAATGGCATACCGTTTTTGAACGTCTTATGACACAGTACGGTGGCGGCTATGCGACCAACCCGACGACCGATGTAATAAACACAGAGGGCGATTTCACCTCTGAAATAGAAAATCTCAACCAAATACTTGCGGGCGACGAAGAGGACAGGTATAAATACCGAATAACTATCAAAGTATGCTCTGCGGCAGGCAAAGAGGATGAAGGCGACATAAGCACGGAATTTACCCTTGACTGAAACCAATAAAAACATAAGGCGCGCCGTACGGCGCGCCTTATGTTTTTGTATTTCTTACACTTGAAAATTTGGAAAAAGTTAAATATTTTTATATATTTTGTTTCAAATAAAGAAATAAAACTTGACAAATCCCCGTTGTTCCAATATAATTATAGGTGTATAATGTTGATTAGTTTTAATCACTCATAGTGTCAATACCTCTATGAGAAACAGACAACGAACGAATAAGTGAAAGAAGGTAATTTTTTGAAAAAGAACACAGGTCTTGGTCACATTGTTCATCAGTTTGATAACCTTTACGATGGAGTAAAAAAAGAAGCTGAACGTTACGGCGACAGAGTGAGATATTACTACCGCGACGGTGAAGACAGAGTATTTACGTATAACGATATGAAGCTTCATGTCGATTATATCGCGGCAGCGCTTACAAAGCTCGGTCTTGCAGGCAAATTTAACTGCGTTACGGGCGATACTCACCCCAACTACGTTGCATCTTATATCGCAACTGCTTCCACGGGCGGCGTTATTATTCCTCTCGACAAAGAAATTTCCGATGAACAGTTTGTAAACTTTATGCTTTTCTGCGATACGGAGGTCGTTTTCTACACAGCTTCCCAGAAGAAGAAAATCAACGCTTGCGCACAGAGCCTTCCCCTTGTAAAACTTTTCGTATGCATCAGCCACACCGCAGTAGAAACACCCGAAGGCGACGAACGCTTTATGAGCTTTGAAGATTTCTTCGAAATCGGCCGCAAGGCTTACGAAGAAGAGGGCATCCACGCGGCAGAAGAAAACGTTCCCGATATGGACAAAATGTGCGCGATCATATTTACATCCGGCACAACAGGTTCCAGCAAAGGTGTAATGCTTTCTCAGAAAAACCTCGTTACAGCTACTATGGACTCCAACGCCATTATCGACTGCGCCGAGGATGATATGTTTGTTTCCGTACTTCCCATTCACCACACGTATGAGTTTACTTGCGGTCAGCTTGCTCTTCCCAATGCGGGTGCTGCAACGGCGATAAACGATTCTATAAAGAATACGCTCCGCAACTTTGCAAAATATAAACCCACAGCTCTTATACTCGTTCCGCTTTACGTTGAAACGATGTATAAGAAGATCTGGTCTGAAATAGACAAAAAAGGTAAGAGAAAAACAGTTCGCGCGGCTATGAAAATGTCCGATGCACTTCTTAAGGTTGGCGTAGACATACGCCGCAAGGTGTTCAAGGATATTCACGATGCGTTCGGCGGCAGACTGAAATACATTGTATGCGGTGGCGCTCCTCTTCGCCCCGAGCTTGTTAAAGATTTCGATTCCTTCGGTATCAACATCTGCGAGGGCTACGGTATCACAGAGTGCTCTCCCCTTATTTCCTGCAACCCCATGGGCTGGAAGAAATATCACTCCACGGGTCTTAAGGTAAACAGCGTTGAAGTAAGGATCGAAAAGGTTCGTGAAGAAGACGAAACTGGCGAAATCGTTGTTAAGGGCGACAACGTAATGCTCGGTTACTATAAAAACCCCAAGGCTACCGTTGAAGTATTCACGGAAGACGGCTGGTTCAGAACAGGCGACATCGGTTATATGGATAAAGATGGCTTCATCTTTATCACAGGCAGAAAGAAAAACGTAATTATTCTTTCCAACGGTAAGAACGTATTCCCCGAGGAGCTCGAAGAATACCTTTCCGCAAGCCCGCTTGTTGCAGAATGTGTTACTGTAGGCAGAAAAGACGAAAACGGCGAAGAAACATCTATCGCAGCTATCGTTTACCCCGAAGCAACACAGTTCGAAGGCAAAACTCCAGAAGAAATCAAAGCCGCTATCGAAAAGCTCGTGGCTGATGTAAACAAGAAGCTTCCTTCCTTCAAGCACATCAACACAGTCGAGATACGCGATACGGAATTTGAAAAGAACACTTCCAGAAAGATTTTGCGTTACAAAGTTAAATAATTATTTTTTAAATATCTAAGGAGCCTTTACTACCATGTTTGAAGAACTCAAGAAAATTCTCGTTGAAGAATTCAGCATCGACGAAGAAAAGATCACACTTGAAGCTGAATTTGTGAATGACCTCGGCATCAACTCTCTCGAGCTTGCTGACCTTGTATTTATCTGCGAAGACAAATTCAACGTTACGTTCGAAGAAGATGACCTTCACACATTCCTCACAGTTGGCGACGTTGTTAACTACCTTGCCGACAAAGAATAATTAGTTTTCTTACTTATGTTTGGGTAAAAAACGCTTTTGCGTATCGCAGAAGCGTTTTTTTCTTTGACATAACGGTGCGCGAAAATTTTTTGAAAAATTTTCGAAAACAAAGAAGTTTTTTTGAAAAAAAAGGTAGATATATAGTGAAGGGAGGAAGAGAGCATTATGAGCGACCAAGAAATAATAGATATGCTTTTTGAGCGTCTGGAAACGAGCCTCACGGCAATTGACACAAAATACGGCAAAAGCTGCCGCACCATAGCTTATAATATCGTGGGCAACGAGCAGGATGCGGAAGAATGTGTGAACGATGCTTACCTTGCCGTGTGGAACAGTATTCCGCCCGAAAAACCCAACCCGTTTGCGGCGTTTCTTTTCAAAATTTTGAGAAATATTGCTATGAAAAAGCACCGCACCTCACAAACACAAAAGCGAAAATGCGTTTTCGAAGAGCTTTTGGCGGAAATGGAGCCTTTTCTGGAATCTGAGGAAACCGTGGAAAGCCAAATAGAGAAAAGAGAGCTGGCACGGATGATAGAGGAGTTTTTAGACACGCTCTCGCCCGAAAACCGAGCAGTATTTATGCGGCGATATTGGTTTTCGGAAAGTTATGCGGAAATATCGCGCGCTATGGGGATAAGCGAAAACAGCGTATCCACAAGGCTTATGCGCACACGAGAAAAAATGAGAAAATATTTAAACGAAAGGGGAGTTTTGGTATGAAACCCGAAAAATTTTTAGAGGCAATGAACGAAATAGACGACAAATATATTGAGGAAGCGAGGTGCTATAAAATGAAAAAAAGATTTCCTATAAAACGAACTATAGCAGCGGCGGCGTGCGTAGCGCTTATGATAGGTACGATACCGCTTGTGAAGCATTTTAACACACCTGCAGGCACGGGTACGACAGGCGGCGTGGTACAGGGCACGACAGGCGGAGAAGATGCACTTCCCACAGTTATCAAACTTGGCGAAAGCGGCAAGTTTACAGCTTATGACACGGGCGAACACGATGCTGTTTTGCAACTTAATGCTAATCGCAAAGAGGAATTTAAAATTGAAAAATTTGCGAATCATTTTGTGGATCCAACGAAAGAGAAAACAAGAAAAACGATAACTTTGAATGGAAAAACTTGGACGGGTCAGTATTCTCAAAGCGTAGATAGCGCTTTTTATGGATATGATTATGATATTTATATAGGTGTTGATTTGCTTACTTGGAAAAATATCTTTAGTATAAGATGTAATAGTGATACAGGAGAAGTTATAGGTTTTTATGCAGAACCTGTATGTTTGTCTGAAATTTCCAAAACGCCTATTTCACGCGATGAAAGCTACGAAAAAGCCGTGGAGTTTTTGAAGAAAAATGTAATTGATATAAATGAGTATGTTTTACATCAGGAAAAAGCAAATGATATTAGAAGTGGATATGATTTTTCTTTCCGACGGGTTGTGAATGGGGTTAAAACCGATGACCATATTGAAATAGGGATAACAGGTGCAGGTGAAATATATACCTACCATTTGTATGGATATAAATCTATGGGTAATGTGGATTTATCTGCGTTGAATATGACTTCTCTTAATCAAACGATAGATGCAAAAATAAATACTATTTATAAAAATAATTTTGATATTACAAGTAATTCTGAAATAACATTACGCCGACTTGAAGATGGCACGTATTATTTTTATTGCATTACACGTGTAAATGGCAGAACAACAAAAGATGGAGAACTTTTGCAAGATTTGTCTGTACTCGCAATTACTATGGATTAAAAAATAACTATACATCATTGTTGACATTTATATTTTTGTTCACAATGGGATTTTCAAATTTTTCGTTTGCCTCCGTACTTGATGACAGTTATAAAAACATCGAAGAACGAGCCTATTATTTAGAAAATTGCTATGAAGGTTTGTATTTGAACGTGGACCCGTATACACCCAAACAAGCACACAAGGCGGCTAAAGCCGTGTGACATATTTTATCCCTCAAAAATACCGTCCTTCGGGGCGGTATTTTCCTTTGCTTTTATACTCTGCGTTTTTGAAAAATATATCAAAAAAATAAATTTCATAAAACATTTTCAAGAAAACTATTTATTTTTCTTTTTACTTATGATATACTATAATCGTAAAACTATAATACGGCAAAATGAATATTTTTTTGCTATATCTTAAAGCATATTCACCTTTGCCGAAAACACTCTGCAAAGGTGATTTTTTACAAATACGGAGATTTTTTATGAAACTTTACAACACACTTACAAAACAGGTGGAAGAGTTCGTTCCCAACGAAGCCGGCAAGGTACAAATGTATACCTGCGGCCCCACGGTGTACCATTTTGCGCACATCGGTAACCTTCGCACCTACATTATGGAAGACGCGCTCGACCGTTTCCTTCGCTACTACGGCTACGATGTTAAACGCGTTATGAACATAACAGACGTTGGCCACCTCACAAGCGACGCCGACACGGGCGAAGACAAAATGCTCAAGGGCGCAAAGCGCGAGCACAAAACCGTTATGGAAATAGCGGAATTTTACAAGCAGGCTTTCTTTGCCGATTACGGAAAGCTCAATATCAGAACCCCCGACGTTATCGAGCCTGCAACAGCTTGCATAGATTCCTTTATAGCCACAATCGAATCTTTGCTTGAAAAAGGTTATGCTTACCTCGCAGGCGGCAACGTATATTTCGACACCTCCAAGGTGCGCGATTACTACGCGCTTACGGGCCATAACGATTCCGAAGACCTCAAAATCGGCGTTCGCGACGACGTTTCCGAGGACGAAAACAAGCGCAACAAGAGCGACTTTGTGCTTTGGTTCACAAAATCCAAATTCGATTCTCAGGAGCTTAAGTGGGAAAGCCCCTGGGGCGTTGGCTACCCCGGCTGGCACATCGAATGCTCTTGCATCAGTATGAAGCATTGCGGCGAATACCTCGATATCCACTGCGGCGGCGTGGACAATATCTTCCCGCACCACACCAATGAAATAGCGCAGAGCGAAGCGTACGTTGGCCACAAATGGTGCAATTACTGGGTGCACGTTCAGCACCTCAACGACGAACGCGGCAAAATGAGCAAATCCAGCGGCGAATTCCTCACGCTTTCCTTGCTCGAAAGCAAAGGCGTAAACCCCCTTGCATACAGGCTTTTCTGCTTGCAGAGCCACTACCGCAAGCCCCTCGTTTTCTCTTGGGAAACGCTCGGCAATGCAGAGGTTGCCTACAACAAGCTTATAAAACGTATAACAAACCTCAAAACAGAGGGCGAAGCAGACGCGGCGGCTGTTGCAGCATACAAAGAGAAATTTATAGAAGCTGTCGGTATGGATATCAACACGGCGCAGGGCCTCACGGTGCTTTACGATATGCTTAAGGACAAAACCCTCGCAGATGTTACAAAGCGCGCCATAGCGGCAGATTTCGACAACGTTCTCGCGCTCGGTCTTTTGGACGGCAAGAAGGAAGAGCCAAAAAAAGAGCCTGCGGCAGAGCTTGAAGTGCCCGAAGAGGATAAATGGATAGTAGAGCTTATCGCAGAGCGCAAGGCGGCTAAAAAAGCGAAAGATTTCGCGCGCGCAGACGCTATCCGCGAAGAGCTTCTTTCAAAAGGCGTAACACTTGTGGATACACGCGAAGGCACAAAATATACAAAAAACTGAAGGTAATAAAATGAACAAAAATACAGTTAAAATTGGATTTGTGTCGCTCGGTTGCTCCAAAAACCTTATCGACACAGAGGTAATGCTCGCACGCCTTGCGAACGCGGGCTATGCTATTACGACGGATGAAACGGAAGCCGACGTTGTTATAGTTAACACCTGCGCTTTTATAGAAAGCGCAAAAAAGGAATCTATCGAGAATATACTCGATATTGCTTGGCTCAAAGAGCACAACGGGCTTAAGGCTATTATAGTTACGGGTTGCCTTGCAGAGCGCTATGAAAAGCAGATCTTTACAGAGCTTCCCGAGGTGGACGCCGTTATAGGCGTTGGCTCCATAAACAAAATTGAAGAGGCTGTTGAAGCTGTGCTGAGCGATGAAAAATTCTATGCTCACGACGATAAAAACGAAGCCCCCCTCGGCGGCGAGCGCATAGTTACCACGGCAGAGCACACAGCGTACCTCAAAATCGCAGAGGGCTGCGACAATAAGTGCACGTACTGTGCTATCCCCGGCATACGCGGTAAATTCCGCAGCCGCACGATAGAAGATATCGTGAACGAAGCAAAAGAGCTGGAAGATATCGGCGTTAAAGAGCTGAATATCATCGCACAGGACACTTCCCGCTATGGCCTGGATATCTACGGTGAGTACGCGCTTGCAAGGCTTGTACGCGCTATAACAGAGGCTACGAGCATTCCGTGGATCCGCTTGCTTTACTGCTACCCCGACAAGATAACAGACGAGCTTATCGCAGAGATGCGCGATAACGACAGGGTAGTGAAGTACATAGATCTCCCCATCCAGCATATCAGCGACGGCGTGCTGAAGCGTATGAATCGCCACGGCGACGGTGCGATGATACGTGAAACAGTTAAAAAGCTCCGCGAAAATATCCCCGGTATCACTATCCGTACCACTGTTATGGTAGGCTTCCCCGGCGAAACGGACGAAGAGTTTACAGAGCTTTGCGAATATGTGAAAGAGGCTGAATTTGACCGCCTCGGCGCGTTTACATACTCCAGAGAGGAAGATACTCCGGCATATAACCTTCCCGAGCAGGTAGACGAGCAAATCAAGCAAGAGCGCTATGATATTATCATGCGCGAGCAGCTCCATATTACGGAAAAGAAAAACGAAAAGCTCGTTGGCAAGACTATCAAGGTGCTTTGCGAAGCATTTGACCCCGCGGCAGAGATCTATTTCGGCAGAAGCGCGGCAGATGCCCCCGATATAGATGCTAAAATTTATTTCCGCCCCGAAATAGGCAAAAGACGTATCAACCCCGGCGAATTTGTTAATATCAAGATAGACGACGTTATAGACTACGACCTTATAGGCGATATAGTTAGATAAAAAGAAAGGAATTTATTATGAATCTTCCGAACAAGCTCAGCCTTTTGCGTGTTTTCCTCGTTCCTTTGTTTATGGTGTTCTACCTTTGCAACTTCGGCCTCGGTATCTGGCGCTTTATTATAGCCGCTGTAATCTACATGGCGGCAGGCTTTACAGATTTCCTCGATGGCAATATAGCGCGCAAATACGGCCTTGTAACAAACCTTGGCAAGTTCCTCGATCCTTTGGCAGATAAGTTTATGGTTATGACCTCGCTCCTTTGCCTTTGCTATATGTCCGCAGACGATGCCGTTTACGGCGCGTGCCTGGTTGTGGCGGCGGCTATAGTTATCTTCCGCGAGCTTGCTATCACTTCTATGCGCCTCGTTGCGGCAAGCACAGATGGCTCTGTTATCGCGGCGGCTTACCTCGGCAAGCTCAAAACCGTTACGCAGATGGTATTTACGACATTTGCAATAGTGGAGCCCGCTTTCTATTCGCTCGAGCTCGCTGTTTTCAATAACCACATCATTTCCTACGTTCTTATGGCTCTCATGGTTATAATGACAGTTTGGTCCGGTGTGGATTACCTCAAATCTTATTGGAAATATATTAAAGAATAATACATGTTTTGGTGGGGAAGTATAAAATTATGGCAAAAATGTAAAAATCGCCGTTTCCCCTTGACTAAATGCCGTTTTTGGTATACAATATAAATGTAACAGAAAAACTTAAGGAGATAGTTACCAATGGTTGATAATAACAACGAAATGGAAGTTCTTGCGCTTACCGATGAAGACGGTTCTATCGTGGAATTTGAATTTATCGGCACAGTAGAGCTCGACGGTAAAGAATATTACGCGCTCGTTCCGCTGGAAGATAACGATGAAGGTGCCTACATCATCCTCCGCGCAGAAGACGCTGAAGATGGCGACGTAAACCTCGTTACAATCGACGATGACGACGAATATGACCGCGTTGCAGACCTTGTTGAAGACGAATATTTTTCCGAAATCGACTACGATAACATGAGCAACGATTAAAAAGCTCTTCCTCGGCATATACTATATGTGAAAAGCTTTTTCCTGCCCCTCTCGTGATACGCCCTGTATTATACCTACACCTTACAATTGGAGCCCGTGCTTCTTATGGGAATGCAGACCTCCCGTCAAGTCCTGCTTACGTCACGACTTTCACGGACGCTGGGAGCACAAAGTAAGAGGATAAAGGCCCACTCCTTGCTGAAATGCAGGGGATTAATCGGGGCTACACGGCCGGGTGGGAAATGAAACAAAAAATAACAAATTTAATTTTGTTGGTTATAAAAACGCCCGATTTTATCGGGCGTTTTTCCATATGTGTTTATTTTCCCCCACGGAATATTGAGCAAAAAAACACACGGTGCAAACCGTGTGTTTTTGTTTTGGAAATTAGTTGAGTGTAGCGAGTTTTTCTTTGTAAGCTTTAGCGCCTTCAAGGATAGCTTCGGAAAGTTTACCCTTAACTGTAGCTATAGCGTTTTCACCGTTCTGAACGTTGGAAAGGAACGTTGTGTCAACCTGACCCCAGTTGAGCTGGTAGCCAAGGTCGAATGTACGGGATTTAAGAATGATATCAACCATTTCAGCTGCTTCAACGTCTGTTGTGTAGTTGTATTTGTAGAGGTTGAGGTAGTCGTTGTATACTGTGTAGTAGGAGTGGAATGCGTACAGCTCGAGGAAGTTTTTGATTCTGTCGAGGTCTGTGCAAGTTGTGGGAACGCCGATGTAGATCATGTGGTTGTCAACGTTGTGCTTGTAATCAGCCTGAGCAGAAGAAAGCTTCGGATGAGGAATAACGCCGATGTCAACGGGGTCTGTAGAAGAGCCCTGTTTGCCTGCGTAGTAGGAAGCCATACGGAGAACTTCGGGAGCGAAGAGTGTAAGGCCGCCGCGCATCTGTGCTTCAACAGTTGTGTAAGCTGTAACTGTTGTGTATTCGTGTGCGTATATGTCGATGATTGTGTCTGTAGCTGTAACAGCTGCATCTTCGAAAGCGTGTGTAAATGTTGTGGAATTGTCTTTGTTATCTGTCTTTGTAACGTAGGACTGGCCTGCACCGAAGTAAAGACCACGGATACCGAATGTGGAAGAAACAAGACCGAATACGTCGCCGGAGCCTGTTGTCATAGCAGAGTCACCGTCTTCGTTACCTGCTTTTTTAACCATTTCGAAGAATTTGTCGAGTGTCCATTCGTTGTTCTTAACGAATTCATAAGGATCGTAGCCTTCGAGAGCGGGTGTGTTTTCGAGAACTGTTTTGTTGAAGAACATTACCCAAGTAGCGTCGAAGGATGTGAGAGAGAATGCGCCGAGCATAGAGTAGAGCTTGCCGTCAACTGTTACGTCTTCGATAAAGCCCTGATCCCACCAAGGCTGTTCAAGGTCGATGCCGAGTGTGTAGAAGTTGTAGTAGTTTGTGGAAGCCATGGAACCGAGGTTGTATCTTGTACCTACAACGTCGATACGGCTCTGACCTGTTGCAAAGTCGTTTGTAAGTGTGCCTTCGCCAACGTCTTCAACTTCAACGAAGCAGTTGTAATGCTCGAACAAAATGTCGTTTCTTTCGATGATGGAAGCGTCGAGGATACCTTCGCTGTCTTCGTCTGCGTAAACTTCATAGTCTGCCCAACCGTCTGTTGTTACGAGAGGTGTGGAGAATTTGAATGTTTTGCCGCCGAAGTCAACGTTTTCGAAACCGGGGCGGGGGTCTTTAAAGTCTGAATTGGGGTCTGTGTTGAGAGTGGACTCTGTTGTACCCTTTGTGCCGTCGCCTGTGCCGTCGAGTTCTTCGGGGGGCTGATTTGTGCCGCCGCAAGCAGTAAGAGCAACAACGCCCATAAGCAATGTGAGTGCCAACAAGATTGACAATACTCTTTTCATAGGGAAAATCTCCTTTTATTAAATTTTTTCGGTTTGTGCGCAAAAAACACGCACATAACTTTCTGTAAGTATTTTATCACAATGTTGGTGTTTTGTCAATGAAATGTGACATACTCGGCTTAAAAAAACTTGTCAAGTTTTTGTTAAAAATAACAATATAATAACAATAAATGAAACAAAATGGTAAAAAACAAAGTGCATACTTTGTTTAAAAATCAGAAAAACGGCGTTTTTTGCCTTTTGAGGGCAAAAGAAAAAACGTTTCCCGGAAAAGAAAACGTTTTTTGCTTTTGATTTTGCCAGAGGCTTAATCCTCGTAATCGCTGCCGGCATCCTTTTCGGGAAGCGATACCTTGGAAAGCGGGTTCATAATTTCTTCATCCTTGTACATTTCAAAGTGTACGTGAGGTCCTTCGGAAATTTCCACAAGCGCCGTGTCGCCTACGTAGCCTATAACGTCGCCTGCGGTGACCTTTGCGCCCTCTGCCGTGCCCTCGGGCAGCTTTGTCTGCAGGTTCTTATAAACCGTAACGTAGCCGCCGTCGTGCGTTATTTCCACAGTTTGGCCCATCATGGGGTCGTAGAAGACCTTTGTTATTTCGCCGTTTGCCGCTGCGAGCACGTCTGTGCCTGCATCTGCGGCAATATCAAGCCCGCAATGCACGCGGTAATCTTCCATGGTTAGGGAGAAAACGGGAATATCCGCAGAGTAATCTTTAACGAGCGTGCCGTTTACAGGGCAAACGAAATCGGGCTCTTCTGCGCCTGTGGGCTCATCGCCGCCATCGGGTGTTTGCGTGCCGGGCGCGCTTGTGCCGTCTGTACCGGGGGTTGTGGGTGTGTTGCCCGTACCGTTGGGTGTGCTTATCGTGCCCGTTGTTTTAGAGGGGAGCTTTACGGGCGCTGTGGTGCCTGCGCCTGCGGAGCGTTTGCTTGCCGTGAAAGCGATGATGGTAACGATAAGCGTGAGCGCGAGCAAAACGGCAACCGCTATGGCGATGCCTTTGTTAAGCTTGTCTTGTTTCTGTTGGTTTGTGTTCATATTCATTTTTGTTTCCTTTCTGCCTTGCAGCTGAACGTTTATGTTGTAGCCTTGCGGCTTAACTGTTTATATTTTCGCCGCTTTTTTCTGTTTTATACAGTGAAAGGTAAATTTGGCAAAAAGGTTTTTGGGGAAGAAAAAAATAAGGTTCCCCTTTTCGGGAAACCTTACCTTTAATATACAATATTATTTCTGGGGATTTTTGCGGAGGTATTTGTCTACCTTTTCAACTATCTCTGTGGGCACTGTGCGGTCGATGGGGAAGTAAACCGCGCTGTCGAGCTTTTTGGAGAAGCCGAGAATGAAGTTTGCCGTTCTTGCGAGGCTCTTTGCTGTTACCGTGGAGATGATGTCGTAGCGGCAATGGATCTTTGTGGAATCGGCAGCGGCACGGCGGAAGAAGTTTATGCCAGGGATGCCGTTGTCTGCAAAGGGGATGGCGTCGGAGGAGTAGATATCCTGCTTAACCTCCATGGGGAAGCCTATTTCCTTTTTATAGAAGTCCATAGCGTGGCAAACCGCTACGTCTGCCATAACGAGCGCTGTGTCGTAGCCGAGTATGGGGCCTGTCATATCTACGTTTATGCAAAGGCGGATGTTTTCAAGCTCATCCTTGTGGTCGGCAACATATGCTTTACTGCCCAAAAGACCTCTTTCCTCAGAGCCTGTGAAAATAAATCTCATTGTGCGCTGGGGGCGGTTTTTTGCAAAGTAACGAACAAGCTCCAGGTTGTTTACCGTGCCGGAAGCGTTATCGAACATACCATGGCTGAAAATAACAGAGTCGTAATGTGCTGTGTAAACGATAACTTCCTCGGGGTATTTTGTGCCGGGGATCTCGCAAATAACGTTCTGGCTGTCTGCTTCGCCCTCTTCCTGCTCGAGCGTGAACTTAACCGTTTTGGGGCAGGAGTTAACGAGCTTTATGCCGTCTGTCATGCGCATGCAAAGGCCGGGGATAACGCCTTCGTCTGTGTGAACGGGGCGGAGCATACGCTCTTCGAGGTCTGTTTCGCTCTTTTTGTCGAGCCAAGTGCCGCTTGTGGAAACGAACGCAAGCGCACCGGATTTAACGAGCTTTTTGAAGTTTTCGACGTTTAAGCCGCCTGCAACGAAGACAATTTTGCCCTTTGCGCCGGCAAGGCACATTTCGTCGAAAGATTCGAGGTAGTAGAAATCTGCTTCGATACCGTCTTTCGCGGCGTTGCCCGAAAAACCGTAGCCCGAAACTTCGTATTCGCACTTGAAGGGGGACGTTACTTCAAATTTAGCTTTCTTGATTTCGTAACGGGGGGCTTTGAACGTTTCTATTTTGGGTTCAAGCCCGATGCTCTTAATTTCTTCGGCGATGATTTCTGCGCCGCGCTTTTCGCCTTCGAACGTGGAGAGGCGTTCGAAATTGAGCTTTTTCAAGAGAGAATACATTCTTTTTCCGCTGAGTTCCATTTTAATATTCCTTTCGAAATTACTGCTTTCTTAAAAATGAAAAAAGATAAGCATTATTTTTTAAAGACTGCCGTTTTCGTATTTTTCTTTTACCTCTGTTAGCGAGGAGCATACCGTGTATGCCAGCTCGGCAATGTCTTTTTCGGGCGCTACAAGGTCGGGCACCATAACAGGGCGCATGCCCGCGGCGCGGGCAGCCTTTATGCCGTTGGGCGAATCCTCGAAAACGGTTATTTCGCTCGGGGGTGCACCAAGGCGTTCTGCGCAGAGCAGGAAAATTTCGGGGTTTGGCTTGCTGTGCGTAACCATTTCGCCCGAAACTATAACGTCGAAATATTCATATATTCCGTGGTGCTTCATTCTGCGCTCTATGGTGGAAAAAAGACCGGAGGAGGCGATAGCTATTCTGTATCCGTTTTCGTGCAGATACGCAAGCAGTTCGCGCACGCCCTTTTTCAAAGGTACGGGGGTTTCGGCTTCGTAACCGTGTGCAAGCGAGCGCACTTCCTCGTTGCAGGCGGTAAAATCGAACGCGCCGCCGTAGTATTCGTTAAAAATAATACCGCGTGTGAACGTGTTCGTGCCGATGATCTTGGGGAAAAGCCCGTCTATATTTGGTATACCGTGCTTTTTTGCAACCTCGCGCCAGGCGCGGAGCGCGCGCGTTTCGGAATCGACCAAAAGCCCGTCCATATCGAATATAACAGTTTTCACAAATCCACCACCGATGCCTTAGAATTTTTTTGTGGCGCGATTGCTCAAAAATATACTTTTTCTTTGTGCATTATGTATACCTCGCGCCATTTTGTAGTATACCACAATAAAAGCGATATGGCAAGAGATTTTGTGAATTTTGGCGATTTTTCACAAAAAAAGAACACAGCCGCACGAAAATACGGCTGTGTTTGAAACGTTTTTTACAGAGCTTGTATAAATCTGACATAAAATTCCACGGTTTTTATAAGCGTATCTATCGGTATGCGCTCGTTGTTACCGTGAATCATGGCGCGCTCCTCTTTGGAAAGGCGCATCGCGGAAAAACGGTAAACCCTGTCGGTGATTCTGCAGTAGTGGCGGGAATCGCTGCACGCCATCATAAGGTAGGGCGAAACTATGGCTTCGGGCCACGTTTGGTGAATAGCCGCCTTTAGCTTGCCCCATTCCTCGCAGGAGGTGTCGGAGCATATAGAGGGGTTCATACCGCTTACCACATCTATTTTCACCTTCGGGTCATCTACGATTTTTGTAAGGCGAGCTTTCACGCTTTCCACCGTGTCTGTGCCGAGAAGGCGCATGTTTATGCCGAAGCTTGCTTTGGGCGGCAGCACGTTATAGGCAGTGCTGCCCTCCATTTTCGTAACAGCGACGGTTGTGCGCATAAGCGCGTTTATTTCGCCGCCCGAAAGCTTGCCGAAAAGGTAGAGCACGGGCTTGAAGAGCCAAAGGTTTGCAAAGATCATTCGCATGGGGAAGGTAGCGTTTCTACCCATGGCATCGAACATTTCCGCCGCTGGCTTTGTAAGCTGAGGCTTGAACGGTTTTTTCTCTATTTTCGTTATAGCCTTTGCCAGCTTGCCGCAGATGGTGTGTACGGGCGGTGTGGAGGCATGCCCACCTTCCGATTCCATAGTAAAGCTCATATTTACAAAGCCTTTTTCTGCCGTGCCTATAAGCGCACATTCGCGCGTTACACCGGGGAATACGTTGCCGACGACGGCGCCGCCTTCGTCGAGCACTATGGCGGGTTTAACGCCGTTTTTCTCGAGGTGAGCCACTATATCGGGGCAGGTGTCGCCGCTTGTTTCCTCTTCGCCGGAGAAGGAAAGGTATAGGTCGTTTTCGGGCACGAAGCCGTCTGCGAGAAGCTTTTCGAGCGCTTCCATAATGCCGCAGAGCGTGCCTTTTGTATCGAGCGTGCCGCGGCCTATTATGTAGCCGTCTTTTACGATGCCGTCGAATGCCGGTGTGTTCCAGCCCTCCTCATTCACGGGCACAACGTCGTAGTGTGCCATACAAACGGAGGGCTTTTCGGCAGATTTGCCTGCGAGGCGGTAGAGAAGCCCCGTTTTGCCGACCTTTTCAAACGTGCATTTTTCGTGAATAAGCGGAAAACGCTCGCGCAGGAGCGCTTCGAATTTTGCAAATTCCGCGCGATCCACAAGCTCTTCTTCTACATATGAAACGGTTTTGCAGCGTATCATATCCGCCATATCAGCCACGATTTTTTCGCGGTCGAGCGCGATATTTTCTTCTATAACAGGCGCTTCTTTTTCGGGTTTAAAGCACAGCGTGCGTATAACGACCACTGCTATGAGCAGCGCAAGAGCACCGAGCACGCCGAGCGCGATGTATTCGCCGATACCCATAATCAGATCCAGCCTTTCTTATACATAATTCTGCCTGCGCCGAGAGTGATGATGATACCTACGGGCACAAGCACGCCAACCGCCGAGGAAAGACCGGGGGCAATGAGGAAGAGCGCCACCATAAACACAAGCGGAGCGATGGAAAGCTTCCAGTTTTTGCTGATATAAACAACGCCGAGACCGCCGAAGAGCGCCGGGAGAATGTTATCGAACGCGGGCTGGAGCGTGGGGGAATTGAGTATGGGGGAAATAAGAGCAAGGAGCGCAACGCCGAGCGCTATTATAAGCGTGGTAACGATAGAGGAGGTGGCGATAGCTATTGTGGAAACGACTTCGCCCTCTTCGCTGTCGGGCTCGACACCCATATTTTCCATGGCGGTGAGCGCGGCGGGCGCTTTTATGCTTGTGATATTACCCGTAACGAAGCCGAGGTACGTACCGCCCACGCCGAGCATGGGTGTATACGTTATAACCTCTATAACGCCGACTGTCCAGAACATTGGCGCAACACCGAGAAGCCCCTTCAGCACGGGCACGATTGGCGGCCAAGCGTTATACGCTATACACATAACTACGGGTATCATAACTATAATGAATGCGGCTGTCCAGATCCAGATCTTGCCGTATTTATCGGTTTTCTTTATGTAATCGTTCATATTTTACCTCCTCAACCTACGATAACGGGTGTTATAAGAACGGCGAAAACGAGCGCGCCGACCATGCTTATGGAGATAGCGTACGTTTCGAGCCATTTAAGGTTGAATTTCTTTATAAGCAAACCGCAGATGCCCATTATTGCGGCGGAAACGAGAAGCACAAAAAGCGGAATGTAGCCAGCAAGCCCTTCGCGTATATGGGCAAAAGCCGTGCCGAGAAAGGCAGAGATCATACCGAGGAAGAGCGATGTCATGAATATATCGCCCCATTTTTTGTCTTTGTTTTTTACCTTGAGCATACCGCCCTTTATCTTTTTCATAAGTATGGGTGGCAGGATTATGCTGGGCATAATTCCCAGCGTCATTACCCATGCGACCGTCGTATACGTAGCGGGGTCCGTTATTGTTTGCGAAAGGGATATTCCGAGCGCGGATGCTGCGCTTTCTGCGGCAGGGAGCTCATATGTTAGCGCGCCTATAACGCTCATACGTATCCATGGCAGGGGAATGCCGAGAAACTTGGAAAGCGTTATAACGCCGAGCAAAATTGAAATAGCGGGCGCTATTGTAAATATAGACGTAGAAAAAATAACTTTGCGCAGTTTCTGTGCGCTCATTCCCAGCTGTTTTCCTCTGCGATATGCGCGAACGAGGAAAAATGCGGACTGTGCAAGCACGAAGATTATAACGCAAACTGCTATTATATACAGAAACGTGCTGTTGACATTGAATTCCATAAAAGGAACCTCTCTTTCGTTGATGATTTCAGGAATGTTGACCTGTCAATTTTAATTATATATGTTTTTTTGCTTTTTTTCAAGGGGGTATTGAAGATATATTGAATTTTTTTGAACAGATTGTGAAGAAAAAAGAGAAGCCCGCCTTTTCGGGCGGGCAGATGGAAATTTTTGTTTATGTGGTATCTATATCGGGATAAACCACACTTGATTCGGCTGTATCTGTGTTATTTGGAAAAAATTCATTTTTTTGAGCTAATTTCAATGTTAAAAATGTTTTGAACGCGTTTGAATCAGTTTCAAAGTTTGCAAGTTGCTCTTTTGTAACAAAGATATAAAGCGAATTGTTTTTGATTGTTGCACAAATACCCGCTTGGCCGAATAATTCAAGATTTTTTTTGTTGGTGTAAGCATCATATGCCTTGCGGAAAGCTATTCTTGCGATGTTCAGTTCTCCTAACTGATCATAGTATTGCTTTTCTAAATCTGAATAATATTTATGTATTTTGTTTTTTGCTTCGGTGGGGGTTTGAATGTATTGTTCTATAAAATCTTCTCCTAATGCCTCCGCGGCGCAGTTATAAATTGCCTCATAACGCTTATAATAGGAGAAAGTCCATTTTGTGCCGTCAGGTGCCCCGGTTGTATACATTTTTTTTCCGTATTGTGAAATATATTGAAACTCTTGGCTTGAAAGTACACTTGGATTATTTGAAAGATTTCTGGCGGCTTCATATTTTCCGTAGGTGTCTTTGAGCTTTTTTTCAAGTGAATATATGTTTATACCGTCGAAGTAAGAATTGTTATATTCTACTTCGTTAAATTCTATAACTTGTATTGCAAAAATTTCTTGGTTATCTGCATTGATTATTTCGTCGTACAAATTTTTCTTCATATTCCAACCGTTCCAAAGCACCGTGTAATAAGTACCAACACCGGATGGATCTGACCAAATAACCGTGCCGTTCGGCGAAATTATCGCTCCGGTTGTAGTATTCGGTGTACCGGTTGTACCGGTATGCGGCGTATTGGTTTTCGATATATACATTATGTTTAAACTCAAGCTTGCTATAAGCAAAATGCAGGCTGCAAGAGCGCCGTATTTAAGCATCATATTTTTTACATTTTTCTTCTGCGATACATCTGGTGCTGCGTCTGCGATCAACTTTGGGTCTATACGCCCCATAGCTTGAAGCAAATTAGTATTCGTCATAGGTCAAACCCCTCCTTTTTCAAAAATTGTTCTAATTTCTTTCGGGTGCGAAGTAAGTGCATAGTTACGTTGCTTTCTTTCATGGAAAAATCGTTTGCAATCTCTGCGACGGAACTCATATAGAAATAACGACGCACAAAGATGTTTCGCGTCCGTTGCGGCAAAGCCCATATAAAACGGGTCAGCGCGTCAGATAGCGCAACATTCTCGCCAATATCTGCGCCGCTGTTATTATCGGGAATACACTCAGATAATTCATCAAGGACAAACTGAACTTGCCCGCCGCGCTTTTGTGTGTGCTGTGCTTCGTAGGTATCAAGTGCGAGTTGTCTGCTTATCATTCCTACATACGGCTTTAATGGGTCGGGACGTTGCGGGGGTATGGTATTATACGTTTTCAAATATGTATCGTTTACAACTTCTTTTGCGTCCTCGTCGTTGTAAAGTATCTGATACGCGATATAATGACAATACCGCCCGTATTTCTTTTCGGTTTCTGCAATAGCAGTTTCGGAACGTGCCCAATACAAATCTACTATCTGCTTATCGTCCATAGCCTAAACTCCTTTCTCGTTTATTTCAAGGCCTTTCACCCTAATAAACGGGAAAAACAGCACTTGCACCACTCATTCAGGAAATTTTTTTATAATTATAACATATTTCCGAGAAAAATGTGTGAACTGATATGAAAATATGGTGCCATCGCAGCGGCACTGGTATATAAAAACAACGGCAAGAATTCTTCATTCCTGCCGTTGTTTATTATTCATCGAGTATCAAAACGGTATCAAAAACTCGCTTTGAATGCCGAAATTCCTTGATTTATAAGGCTTTTTCGCCTTGCGTTTATTATTCCCACTCGCTCCTGAAAAATAAATCTTAAACAGATTTGCTTATGGGATTTAGCTCAAGGTCTTAGGATTATTTCCATTATTCAGACAGCAGAGGCTATCTGATTTTTTGTTGCCATACTGTTGCCAAAGTTGAGATTGCATCAAGGACAATTTTATTTAGATTATTTGCATTATACCACAAACAGGTGCATTTTTCAATACATCGCACCACAACAGCGGAAAAGTTTACAATTCTGTGCTATAATATATATACGTGAAACTGAAAACAACGGCGATCTGGAAAAGCGCCACGTCGCCGTTGATGCTATCTCCGAAAATTTTCAAAAACTTTCAGATAAAGTGTAGTGAACAGAGTACAAATCCGGTGTATTAGGGTGAAAGGCCTTGATACAAATGAAAGGAGTGTGATGGTATGGATGATAACAAAATCATAGAGCTTTATTGGGATCGATCCGAACAAGCCATATCTGAAACTTCAAAAAAATACGGAAGA